>CAJXWA010000096.1 GCA_913062525.1 uncultured Alphaproteobacteria bacterium
CAAAAAAGTTTTTCTGTAGTCAACGGTTTCTGCCGTAATGGATTTTATTTCAACGCCTGCAAAACCGCCAATGCCGCGGTAAAAAATTTCCAATCTGCGACGCATATGATCAAGCGTAACAGCTGCTTCAGGATAATGGTGTTCCCGGCCAACATCCGCGACTAACCGATGCCAAATGGCTCCTATAAACTCTTCAGGTTCAAAAATACTTTTCAGTTGGACCATGAGCGGTCACCCATAAATGGCTTGAACGATATCTCTAAGGCCAGCCTTAATATCTGCATCATCCGCAAGGGGTTCAATCAAGGCAACCTCAACGGCCCGTTCTGTGGCAACACCATCCTGAATTAGGGTGGCGCAATAAACCAATAGCCGGGTGGATACACCTTCTTCAAGATCTTGGCCTTTGAGCGCCCGAAGTTTAGCCGCAAGACGCACGAGTTGTGCGCATTGTTCTGCGTCCAATCCGCTTTCTTGGGAGACAATGATGGTTTCAGTTTTGGGTGGTGGAAAATCAAATTCTAATGCAAGGAAACGTTGTCTTGTACTGGGTTTTAAGGATTTTAGGATATTCTGGTACCCCGGATTATACGACACTATGAGCATAAAATCATCTGGGGCATCGAGTATTTCACCCGTTCGGTCGAGGGGGAGAATACGGCGATCGTCTGTGAGCGGATGAATAACCACGGTCACATCCTTTCGGGCTTCAACCACTTCATCCAGATAACAAATTCCGCCGTTCCGCACAGCATGAGTGAGGGGACCGTCTGCCCAGACGGTCTCCCCGCCCTTGAGAAGGTAGCGACCGGTAAGGTCGGCCGCTGCCAAATCATCATGACAAGATACTGTATTGAGTGGCAGTCCAAGTTTAGCTGCCATGTGGCTGACAAAGCGTGTTTTGCCGCAACCTGTCGGACCTTTAAGCAGTAATGGTAATTTCAGCTTAAAGGCCTTCTCGAAGATGGCACATTCATCGCCAACGGGTTGGTAGAAAGGCAGCGTTGGCGATGTTTGTTGGTTCGTCTTTGTCAGCATATTCATACCCTTTACTCAGCAGGTGCTGTGCTAGGAGCTGAGATAAGCTCTTTTCTAGGCACGAAGATTGCGTAGATAAAGAGGAGGGCACCGATGACAAAAATAGCGCCTGCCCCAAATCTCATCGCATAGAACAATGACAACTGATCTTGCACATCCATGAAGTAGTCACCGTTGACCCGTTGTAGATGCGTTTGAATAACACCAGCAAAAGTCAGGACGACCGTCATGAAAGCCATGGCACTGTTCATAATCCAAAAGCTGACCATGTTCAGCACTTGATTATACGGCTCCCGTTTAAGCAAATATGGGATGGAGTAAGTGATGATGGCCAAATTAATGGAGACATAGGCACCAAAGAAAGCAAGGTGACCGTGAGCTGCCGTAATTTGCGTCCCATGGGTAAAGAAATTAATGCCGTGTAGGGTATGTAAAAATCCCCAAACGCCAGCACCAAAGAAAGCCATAACGGCAGATCCGAGGGCCCAAAGAACAGCAGCCCTATTTGGATGGTTTCGGCCACCTTTCCAGACCATGGTAAAGGCAAACACAACCATCGCAAAGAAGGGCACGACTTCCATGGCAGAAAAAATCGACCCGATCCATGTCCAATATTTCGGTGTTCCGATCCAATAATAGTGATGGCCCGTGCCGAGAACGCCTGAGAATAGGGCAAGGGCGACAATAACATAGACCCATTTTTCAACGACTTCTCTGTCAACACCTGTCAGCTTCAAAAGCAAGAAGGCAAGGATTGATGCCATAACAAGTTCCCAAACACCTTCAACCCACAGATGGACAACATACCACCAGTACATTTTGTCGAGCACCAGATTGTCTGGCACGTACAAGCTAAACAGGAAGAAGATCGCAATGCCCCATAAACCTAGGAGCAAGACGTTTGTAATTGCTGTTTTACGACCTTTAAGGACGGTCATGGAAATGTTGAACAAGAACAACAATGCGGCAACAATAATGCCGAGTTTCACCCATAAAGGCTGTTCCAGAAATTCACGGCCCTGTAGGCCTAACACAACGTTTCCTTCAAAAAGGTTGAAGACGTAAGTGATAACGGCGCCCAGCGTTCCGACGGTCAATATGATAAGTTGAAGATAGGCGATTTTGGGACTGTAGATTTCCCGTTCGGCTTCTTCTGGAACCAAATAATAGGCGGCACCAAAAAAGCCAAGGATAAGCCAAACAACGAGGGCATTGGTATGGACCATACGGACCACACTGAAAGGCACCAAATCAGCTAGAAAGTTTGGGAAGACGTAAATGAAGCCGGCAAGCAGGCCACCAAGGACCTGAACGGCAAACAACGCCATAGCGACCGCGAAGTAGGCTATGGCAATTTTTTGAGATTGGTATTTCATTGCTGTTACTCCTTAGCCAGCTTCATTTGGCGGCCAGCCATTGGTATCAATGGTGCTTACCCATTTTAGAAAATCGACGAGGTTGTCTAGCTCTGCTTCGGTGAGGTTAAATTGTGGCATCTGACGTCGGCCTTCAATGCCGGAGGGCTGGTTTTTCATCCAGTCTTTAAGGGCTTCGCGGGCGCCTTCTTCATCGTCATTTCCGCCAAAGCGAATCCACACGTTCCCAAGTTCTGGTGCAAAGTATGCCCCTTCACCCAATATGGTGTGGCAATTGACACAAGACTTATCTTCCCAAATTTTCTTGCCGTGGGCGACAGATTCAGTCAGCGTCGTCTCGTCAGTTGATACGTTCTTCGCATAGTAATGGCTGTGCGCTGTCAGGCCGAAAAAAATCAGCAAGAAAAACAACGAACCACCATAAAATATATTGCGGGCCGCAGATTTGGTATGCATTGCCAACACCCTTTCATTCAGTTACCGGTGTGGCAATATAGGAAAACTTTTACGTCGACGCCTTGATTTTGGTCAAGAGAACAAAGGTAGATTTATGCAAAGCGGGAGGAGCAGTCCTGTGACCTTCTGAGTTCTACAAAGATTGTTTATCCGTTTAATGATTGCCGGATAGCATTGGCCAGTTCGGTTTTATTGTAGGGTTTGCGGAGGATGTGCTGGCTAAGGTTTGCCATAAATTCACTGTTGTTATGAACATCATCTTCGGACGTTTTAACAAACCCGCTTGTTAGTAAAAATTTTAACGCTGGGCGAGCATTGTGGGCGTGTTTTGCGAGTTGATAACCATCCAAATTGCCGGGCATCACAATGTCACTGAATACCAACTCAATATCATCTCTACTCTCAATAACTTTGAGTGCAGCTTCTCCGCAATCAGCACTGATGGTAGTGTATCCGAGTGCGTTGAGATGCAGTAATGCAATTTCGCGAAGTTCATACTCATCATCAACCACAAGAACGGTTTCATTGCCTGTGGGAAGATTGATCCGAGTTTCTTCGATGAGAGTTTGCGCCATTTTGTTGTGACTGACGCGGGGGAAAAACATTTGGACGGATGTTCCTTTGCCCTCTTCAGAGTAAATAGATAAATGCCCGCCAGAACGGTGAACAAACCCGTAAACCATACTAAGGCCCAATCCTGTTCCTTTTCCAGGTTCTTTCGTGGTGAAAAAGGGTTCGAACACCTTTTCCTTGGTTGCACTATCCATACCGCTCCCAGTGTCATTTACAGTAACCATTACGTAATCACCGGTATGACCAGCGGGGAGATGCTTTATGTGATCTTGATCAAGAGTTTTATTTTGTGTCTCAATCAGTAAGGTTCCACCGTCTGCCATCGCATCGCGCGCATTAATGGAAAGATTCAGAACTGCATCCTCAAAGTCTCCTGTATCAATTGCGACAGGCCATAAACTTGTATCAAGACGCGTCTCAACGGCAATATAGGCAGTCAAGGATATGGCAATAAGGTCTTGAATGGTCTCAATGCTTTTGTTCAAATTGACTGCGTTGATTTGGGATGAGTCTTTTCGAGAAAATCCAAGAAGTTTTCTAGTGATGTCAGCTGCTCGATCAACACCTTTTTCAGCATTTTTCAAAAAGGGTTCTGTTTCTTCTGGTTTCGTAACGTCTGAAAGTAGTTCAAGGTTTCCGCGAATAATGCCTAGAATATTATTGAAATCATGCGCAATACCACCAGTTATTTGGCCGATAGCTTCCATCTTTTGAGTTTTTCTAATCTGATCTTCGAACTGCTTTCTTTCTGTTATATCAGCCGCCAAAATAGCAAAGCCGCCATCGGGCAGGCGCTGTTCGTGTATAAGAAGCCAAATCCCATTTTCCTGTTCCTGCTCGAAACTTCCCTTTGGGTTTCTGTGTTTTTCCATTCGACGTTTAAGCCATTCATCTTCATCTCCAATGGCATCTGGAAAGACATTTCGATCCAGTAGAGATTTTAAAATTTCCTCAAAATGAACGCCTTGTCTAACCGTATCAGATATACGTGAGTTTATTTCCGCGAATTGTTTGTTGGAGAAGATAAGCCGGTCATTTGGGTCATAAATTGAGACAGCCTCTGAAAGTGTGTCGATTGCGGCTATTAAATGCTCAGCTCGATCCTTTTCACTTTGCAGAGCCGAAGTTCTTTCAAGGACGTTTTGTTCCAGTCTTTTATTACTATTCAAGAGAGCTTTCTCAGCTTCAACTTTATCAGTAATATCGGTTCCTGCACCTCGGTACCCAACGAAAGCTCCGCTTTTATCAAAAAATGGTTTACCGCTAGTTTGAACAGTAAATACCGTGCCGTCTAAATCAGTGATGGGGTAATTAATCCGAAAGGGGAGGTATGCCTTTAAATCTAAAAGATGCTGGTCTCTTACGATCTGCCATTCTTGCTCAGGGGTGTCCCTCAAAACATCAATTCTGGAGTGACCAATTATATCGGCTCTATTTATTTTAAATGTGTCGAAGAATTTTTCGGAAATAAATGTAAAAGCGTGATTTTTATCTGTTTCCCATAACCAGTCTGAGGAGGCCTCTGCAAAGTCTTTAAATCGATCTTCACTATTCTTTAGTGCCTTTTGGGCTTCTTGTTGTTGGAGCACGGCTTCAAGAAACGAATTGTACCATTTTGTGAGCTCAGAAATCTCATCAGTGCCTGTTGTGGAAATTCTACTGTTTGGGTTTAAATGCCCTTTTTCGAACGCCTTAAAAGCATTCGTTACACGTTTGATTGGCGTAACAACTGTTTGCGAATATCGAAAGGCAACGAAGCTGATAAAAAGAAAACTAACGGCCAAAAGACTGAGGGTAAATATTCCAATTCTTTCTGATGATTTGGTAATTGCAGCAAGAGGTTCCAGTCGGATCATATGCCAATTGTTCCGAACAAATCGGGTGTTATTGACCAGCATGTCTTGATCATCTACTTGAGCGCTGCCTTTAAATGCGTCGTCGAGAATGTAGGGCAATAACTCAGGAGGGGAAGGGAGGCCAATGAGAGACTGATTAGGGTGAAAAAGAATGCGATTTTTTTGATCTGTAATAATAAAATGTACGAGATCCAATTCATCATGATTGAGCAATGATTGGCTAAATATTTGTATGTCATAATTTAAGACAAGAAGAGCGAAGGGTTTCTGCTCAAGAGTATCGAGGTTGACATCCTTAAAGACGCTAGCTGCTGTTATTACTTTTTTCCGAGAGGAATGCTTATTGATATTATCTTCTACACCGGCCCAGTAGATGAAGCTGCCGCTATTTAATGTATCAGAAAATAAACTTTGTTTTTGGGTCTCCGATATTTGAGGAGTGTCCAGAGTTTCACCAACGTGATAATGCTCCCCACGAACCGTGTAAATGTCGATGGAAAGCATACCTTCAAGGTTTAGAAACCGATTTAGAACATACCCAATACGGGCTTTGGTCGCCAGCTTTGTATAACTGTTTGCGGTGCTCGAGTGATCGCTGATGACGTTGACTATTTCTTCAACACCAGAGATACTCGAGATTAAGTTTTCGATCTGATCGAGATGCAGATCCAACATGTCACGTTGATGTATGATCTCTTTTTGAGCAGAATTGGTGGCTTGTTGTATGATCGTTGACTTAGATAATTCATACGATGCTATGCCAACCACTGTTAAAGGAATGACGCTTACCAACATTAAGTAGATAAACAGTTTCTTCGCAATAGTGGGCTTGAACATTCGGATACTCATACTTGGCCAATCGTCTATTGAGAAATAATCAATCCCTCAAGCAGGGTTACCGGTTTCGGCTCTTCACCGAGTATGGATCGCATGGCGGCCATAATACCCTCATAGCCTTGCATGGAAGGTTGTTGGTCTATTGTGACATCTAACCATCCCGTTTTCAAGGCAAGACGAGCTTCATCAATTGCATCAAAGGCTGCAATACGGACCGATTTCCGATTGGTTTCCCTCAAGTATTCGATTGCCCCGAGTGCCATCATGTCATTCGCACAGAATAATACAGATATATTTGGATGATCCTTAAACATTTTTTTTGTAACTTCATAAGCTTCGTCTATCTTCCAATGAGCTGTTTCGGAGGCTACGACTTGGATGTTAGA
Source organism: uncultured Alphaproteobacteria bacterium (assembly GCA_913062525.1). Taxonomy (GTDB): domain Bacteria; phylum Pseudomonadota; class Alphaproteobacteria; order Sneathiellales; family Sneathiellaceae; genus Sneathiella. The sequence continues at coordinate 6,523 of CAJXWA010000096.1, forward strand.
GTTCTCACTAAAAGCTTTAAGGGCTCCTCTTTTCCGGGCTTGTGCGTTGACCGCGTCTTGAATACCTTCCAGTATGCCAGCTTCAGTTGGTTGAGACGTATCCATGGTAATTGTTCTTACCGATAGGTACGCACTTTTCTCGTTATCAACACTGATAAACGGAACCTTTTTTAAACCAGCAACTTCAGACGCAACAGGATCCAGCATGTTATCAATGTTGATGACGTGTATGCCTTTGTCTTGTGCCCTTTTTAACGAAGGGATGAGTTTCACCGAACTTGCAGGTGCAATAACTATAGCGCTTATGTTTCCTTCTCGGATGAGTTTATCTACGATATTAATTTGCTGAATTGTCGATGTTTCTTGGGCTGCAGTCTTTACGAGAAGAGTGATTCCTAATTCCTTTTCAGCCTTGCGAGCTCCTTTTTCCATGCTGATGAAAAACGGGTTCGTAAGCGTTTTCATAACCAAGGCTATTTTAATATTTGAGAGATCAGTAGGGGTGTTTTTATTCTGGAGTGTCGTTTCCATTGTCTCAGACGTCGCGCTTTTAGGGGGAGGAGCTTCTTCGCAACCGAAGGTGAATACCGCCAATAGAATTATGGGTAACCTTGAAAGAAGTCTTACCATCTGTATCTCCCATGAATCGGAAAATGACCAATAAATATTGCTGTCAATCATTCTCGCAATTTCGCTTAAAAGAGTTGCGAAGATATATTACGTTAAAGGTATGAATAATTGTTTATCTAACTCCTTGAAGGAAGATGAACAATTTTCCAATAGCTTTCCAACACGGTTACAATGTCTATAAAATTGGTGCCGACTTCGTCTTTAACAAAATAACCAGCAACGTGTTTATTGTAGCTTTCAACCAAGTCACGGTCGGCTTTTGAGGTTGTCAGGATGAATACAATTGAATCGGTAAGTTCGGGATCTTCTCGAATGCTATCAAGAAATTCCAACCCGTTCATGCGCGGCATCTGTAGATCCAAAAGGATAATGAAGGGACGCGGGACTTTTTTTTCTTGAAGGAATTCCAACGCTTCCGCGCCGTCATGGGCCCGCATTATCGTGTTTGCAACACGTTGTTTGTTTAGGCTGCGTTGAATTGATGTCGCATCTATATCGTCATCTTCAACCAAAAGTATCGTAAGTTCTTTAGAGTGCTGAGACATAAGTGTACTCGCTGATAATTTGTTTAAACCATTTAGTCGTTCGACCGATTATCTAACTTCTTCAAACGGCCAGAAAACAAAAAAACAAGTTCCTGTTTTTCGGCCAGTTTCAATTTGGAAGGTGCCGCCGTGGAATTCTATTATCTTTTTTACCATAGCGAGCCCCATTCCGCTGCCCTCCACCTTGTCCCTTGGTTGTAGTGTCTGGAACATTTCAACGGCTTTATCATGTAAGTGATCAGGAATTCCTGGCCCGTCATCCTCAATAGCGAGTTCATGACCATCTTCCCGGTTTGTGTAATGAATTTTAATTTTCCCAGTTTCGCTATTGTGATGTTTTAGGGTGTTTGAAAAAAGGTTGCGAAGCACAATCTCCAACGGAGCCCGCGGGATTTGAATTTCAATATCTGGGGCATTACAACTGAGCTTGTCTTCAGCGCCTAGCAAGAAAACAATGTCGGCTGTCATTTGTTGTATTGAGACGGTTTCAACCGAATACTCAAAACGGTTCACTTGTGAATAATCCAATAGATCTTTTAAAAGCTGCATCATTCGCTGACTTCTGCTTTTAAGCATTTGGATATGCTCTTTAGACTCATCGGGAATAATGTCCCCGCAATCTTCTTCGATCCATCCAATGACTTGTTTGATGGAATTTAGAGGAGCCTTCAAGTCATGGGATGCGACGTAGGAAAATTGCTCAAGGTCGTCATTAGATTTTTTTAAGCGCTTTGACTCTTCTTTGAGCGCGAGCGTCATTTCATCGGCAAACCGTAATGCGGTCCGATTTGACTGCGTCAGAAGGATAAACAACCCAAGTAATAGGCTATCAATAATTAGCCCACCCACCAATATCCAGTAGGGCTGACTGCTAGAGGTTGCATTCCGGAAGCTTAGGCTAGACTGGATATCAAAATCCCAGTTCCGTCCGTACATTTCAACACTCGCAGTCTGGGTGAACAGCGGATCATCATCTTTACTGTTTTGCCCACTACGAACATTATCTTCATCGTCATAAAGGAGGGTTCCGCCATCACTTATTTTTATCCGGATTTGCCGATTTTGACTGGCGAGTGTTCCCAGCATCAATTTGCTCATAATAAAGGGAGCGTAGGTAACACCAATAATGTTCTTCTGGCGATCTTCAATAGTTGTCGGTTTACGGCCAGCTTTATAAAAGGGAGCGTAGAATAGGAACCCAGGTGTTTTTCGGGCATCCTGAACCAATGTTATGGGGCCTGTTACTTGAGCCGTTCCCAGATCCCGTGCCTTCTTGATTGAGGTATAGCGATTTGTCTCAAAAGCCATATCTAATCCCACAGCACCGGAGTTTGGTCCGACGGGCTCGATATACGTAATGGGCCAGTATTCTAATTTGTTATGTTTTGGATGAATTTCATAGCCTGGACGTTCTTCTTGTGTTTCTGCAAGGTAACTGGCGAGGTTTTCAGGCTTAATGTTGTGTATGATTCCGATTCCGTTAATTCCGGGATAAACTTCGTCAATATGCAAGCTGTTGGAGTAGGCAAGCCATTTATTATGAGTTATTTTTTGGTCGCTTGCGTCAATAAATGCAACGCCACCCCATAGGGCGTTTTCATACAAGTGCATGCGTTCTTCAACCAGAGTAACCACTTGCTCCGCTTGTCTTCTAAACTCAGCTTGGTTTTTCCCAGCAACTTGTTCACTAGAAATATACCAAGCACCTATTGTTAGAATGACGGACAAGATGACAACAGACCAATGCACCCAATGCAAACTTCCGCGTTGCACGAGTAGCTTTCTCGTATCATGTGCACTGGTGTTTTCGGGATGAACCGCGGTCATGTCATTTTTTCCTTGAGAGCAATGTCTCATTTTCCATTTATACGTATCATGCAACGTCGCTAGCTTACTAAAAGAGCCTGAAATTCTTCTGCGGGCATGGGTTTTGCGAAAAAATATCCCTGCATTCGATCAAACTTCAATTCCTCGCACCATCCTTTTTGAACGGTCGTTTCGACGCCTTCAACAACAGTTAGGATGTTCAATGTTTTTGCGAGTGCGTTTATGGCCTTCAGAAAAGTCGTGTCATTATCATTCTCAGAGATTGACTTGAGAAAGGATTTATCAATTTTCAATATTTTAAAGGGATATTGATGAAGCTGCGATAGAGAGGAGTATCCTGTTCCAAAATCATCCAATGCCAGTTTAATTCCAAGATCAGAAAGGTCGGTCAAAATTTGCCTGTTTAAATCAGTACTCTTGATGATCACGCTTTCTGTTATCTCAAATTCAAGCTGTTCCGCTTCAATGTCATACTCTTTCAACAGCTCTTTAACTCTATAGACAAAATCATATGACCCAAGTTGTACTGCCGATAAATTCACAGCAACGGTGAGCATCCCCTTCGTTGCCGTTCCCTGTTTATTCCATGTGTTGAGGTGGGAGCAAACGGTCTCCAATACCCATATTCCGATATCATTGATTAGTCCGGTCTCTTCTGTAAGAGGAATGAATTCAATAGGCCCGATTAGTCCTTTGGTTGGATGTTGCCAGCGTATTAACGCTTCGACACCTATGATTTTATTGTCAGCGCAGTCCATTTGCGGCTGGTAGTGCAATATAAATTCATCGCGCTCTAAGGCGCCTCGTAAATCACGTTCAAGTTCCATCTTCCTGTGAACGGTTTCGTGAATTGATTTGCTGTAAAAATGGATTTGATTTTTACCCATCTCCTTTGATCGATACATTGCAATGTCCGCATGTTTTAGGAGCAGCGAGGGGGTGTCAGAACTACTGGAAAAGCTGGCGACGCCAATGCTAGTCGTTATGGTAAGCTCGACCCCCTCAACCTCAAACGGGTCGGAAAATACGGACAATATTCTCTGGGTGAGGCTTCGAAGGCCGGATGGCATATCCACATTGTGGACTAGAATTGCAAATTCATCTCCACCTAACCTGCACAAAATATCTCCGTCCCTTATGGGGCCCGATAACCGATTAGCCACCTCTCGGAGCAATTGATCTCCAGCCGCATGCCCCAGTGTATCGTTTACATTTTTAAAGTTATCAAGATCTAGCATTAGTAATGCGATGCCATTATTGGTCCGTTTTGCCTGTGAGATAGATTGGTTGAGACTTCTTTCAAAGACGTATCGGTTAGCTAATCCAGTTAAACCGTCTTTCTCAGCTAAATCGCGTAATTTCTCGCGGCTTACGTGGAGCTCCTGCTCGATCCTCTTTCGTTGTTTCGAATGTAATATTGCACGGATCAATCGAGAGGCAGTGACTTCGTTTTTCAGAATAAAATCTTGTGCGCCTTCTTCAAAACATTGAAGAGCAAGCTTTTCTTCCTCAGAATTACTGAGCATTACGACGGCTGAGCTGGTCTTATTTGATTTGTTGAAAAGCCGAAGAACGTCTAATCCACTCATTGTTGGTAGATGATAGTCGAGAAGAATAATATCGAAGGATTTTTCGAGTAAAAGTTGAATACCCTCTTCAGCTGAAGTGGCTTCAATAATATCCATTGAGTGTCCTGATCGTCTCAGCACTCTTTTGGTGTTTTGTCTATCAATGGCATCATCGTCAATCAAAAGTAGATTCAAAACTGCAATACCCTTTTTATATGTGCTACTTATCCAATTTATATGCTGAATAAGCTAATAAAAGATTACATTTTATGGGTAGGGCCTACGCCGTATGGGGAGTGCGGGCTTATGGTTGCATGCGTGCATTTCAGCCATTACTAAGTGAACATATGTTGTGTTGTCGTGAGAGCAAATAAATTCATAAACATTGAGAGCTTGATCAATTGATATTTGTCGGCTTTAAATCAGGCAGATCAAGGCGATCACTGCGAAGAGAACTTTTGTTGGAGAAAGAACATATTTGTAGTTTTAAGAAGAAACCGGCGCTATACCAAGCTTCTTCTTAGCTAACAGGGCTTGGTCTTAAAACTCAAACGTGTAGGCAGCTAGAATGCCCAGTACATTGGAATCAACGTCGCCTTCTTCTACAAAACGATAGCCTGCGGCAATGCCAAGACCAAAATCGAATTCATATCCAATTGTGGCGTCTACGATATAGTCATCAGAATCCCCGCCGACACTTTCAATGTCGCGACGCTGGTAGCTACTTGTCGCGGTCCAGTTTCCATATCCAAGAGTTAGACCTGCTGTGGCGTAGAGGGAATTATCACCTTCAATACCAGCGGCGTCGTCAAGATAGGCCACTTCAAATAACGGTGTGAGAGTTGTCTCGTCAGTCAGTGGAATTTCATATTCTGCGCCTATGGCATAACCTAGCTGGTTTGTGGTTCCATCGTCTCCCTCGGCTGCAGATGAGACGCCGACATGATAGCGGAGGCCGTCTAGTTCCGCGAAGTTACCGTCCATGGCAACTGCAAAAGACTCAAAGCTTTCAGTGTTGGCGGCGCCGCCATCAGATTTGTCGATAGGGCCTCTGCTTGTGCCAGCAGAGTCACTTAGAAATGTAGTGTCTAGAAAAAAAGTACTGGCGGAAACTGTATGGCGGCCGGCTGCGTTGAATGAGAGGCTAGCGCCCACACCCAGCATTTCAGCCAGTTCATAGTCTTCGCTTAAATTACCCCAAGAGAGGCCAGGTGTGGCATCCCATGCAATACCGAAATTTGCAGAAAATTTACCGGCATAAACAGAAAAATCATCTGTATCATAATTGAGTGTTAGGACTCCGACATATGCGCCTAGATCTTCAAACGCGCGATCGTCGCTGGCGTCTTCTACAGGCTCTAAGGTTGCTTCTAAGTTTAGAGTGAATTCTGGGGTGAAGCCAACAGTTGTTGCCAGATTTACCATTGGATAAAGATCGTTGATTTCTGCCGTTGGATCGTCAGAGTTATGCGTCCAATCATTTTGAACTTCGATTGAAATCTCGCCAGATATAGTCGGATAGGAACCCATTTCCGCATTTGCAGTTGTCCCAAATGCAATAAGAGGGAGGGCGAAGAGTGCAATTTTTTTCATTCTAATACTTCCGGTTATTCAGCCAAAAAGTATGGCCAGACAAATTCTGAAAATAGTAGTAATAAGAATCATTCTTAATTGCAAGTGAGAAATTTTCCATTAGAAAAATGAAAATTTGGTGTGGTTATTGTGCCAAAGGAAAAGGTTTGTTTGGAACCTGAGGGAGGAAAAATGAAATTGCGCTAGCCACAAGGAGAAAGGCACCAGAAATAATTAGACACGCGATCAATCCATAAAGTTGAAACACCCAGCCGGACAAAATAGTTCCCAGCAGGCGACCCATTGCGTTTGCC
>CAJXWA010000097.1 GCA_913062525.1 uncultured Alphaproteobacteria bacterium
CGGTTCCTTTATCTGCCGCAACAACCAAATAAGGATCATCATCATCATGACGAACAACACTTTGCGGCGGCACAACTTTTCCGCCCACCAAATTGTCAGTTAAATCCAACAAACCTGAAATAAAGGTTTTGTAGCATTCAATTCCTTCAGCTTGGAAAGCCTCGCGCGATCCACCAACAGGCAAACGCTTGGGATAGAAACCACCTTTAGATCCAACCGGCACGATGACCGTATTTTTCACCATTTGGGCTTTCATCAGTCCCAACACTTCTGTGCGGAAATCTTCCCGGCGATCAGACCAACGCAGACCACCGCGGGCTACGGTTCCGCCGCGAAGATGAACACCTTCAACCCGTGGGCTGTAGACAAAAATCTCCACATGCGGCCGTGGAAGCGGTAATTCGTCAATGTTCTGACTGTCTAGCTTGAACGAGAAATAGGACTTATCAGATCCATCTGCATTTTTTTGGTAATAATTCGTGCGTAACGTATGCTCGACCACATTTAGGTAACGACGCAAAATCCGGTCATCATCAAGACTGACAACATCGTCCAGCGCTTCCGTAATGTGATTGCGAATTTTCGAAAATGCGCTATCTCGATCCCCATCGAACTCAGGGTTAAAGCGAACCTCAAATAGCTCCACCAACAATCTTGTAATCTGCGTATTCACAGCAAGTGTATTTGCCATATAGCTTTGCGAGAATGTAATCCCAGCCTGGCGCAAATATTTCGCAACGGCGCGGAGCACCGCCACACTGGACCAGTTCAAACCTGCAAGCATTACAAGACGGTTAAACCCGTCACTTTCAGCAGTTCCTTGCCAGACTCGCAAGAAAGTATCTTCAAATTTCACTTTCACTTGATGTAAATCAAGCTCTAGACCATTTGGCTCAATCAATTCAAAATCATGGATCCAAACGGGAGAGGACATACTGGAGTGTTCCACCAAATACGGATTCTCTGACAAAACTTTCAAACCCATGTTTTCGATCATGGGCAGGCAATCAGAAAGGGGCAGCGGCTCTTCTGGGCTATAAACCTTAAAGCGAACCTTGCAATCGGGATCTTCGACCCATCGATATAAATTCAATCCGACAGATTTTCCGCCGCAAACTTCTTCCAGTTTCTCAATATCGCGTAACGCAAGGTTCGCGTTAAATCTCGCACGATACCCAACGGGGAACGCATCCCCGTAACGCGCTTCCAGGCGAAGAGCTTTTTCTTCCCCCCAGCGCTCCAGCAAGACGTCGCTTAAATCATCTACCCATTCGCGAGCAGCCGATACAAGCCGATTTTCAAGAACGTCCTCATCGACGTCCGGCTTATCACTACTTTTCAGATCAATAATGAAATGGATGCGGGCCATGGCGTCAGCGCCAACTTGTGAGTAATGAGCGCCAATAACGCCATTATGCATATCCGCCAAAATCGTACTGAATTTACGGCGAAGATCCGTATTAAATTTCTCACGTGGAACATAAACCAGTGCTGATACGAAACGGGCGAACCGATCCCGGCGCAAGAAAACAGAAATTCTAGGACGTTCCTGTAATAATAGAATTTTGGAGCTAATGGCATACAGCTCATCAACTGAGATTTGGAACAGCTCATCTCTGGGATAGGTTTCCAAAATATGAGCCAGTGCTTTTTGGTCATGGCTGCTTTTGGTAAAACCTGATTTTTCCAATGTCTTATCGACTTTGCGCCTTAAATAAGGGATGTCGCGCGGAATTCGGTTATAGGCAGCTGACGTAAATAGGCCAGTAAACCGGTATTCCCCGACAACTTTGCCTTTACTATCAAACTTTTTCACCCCGACATAATCAAGAAGAACGGCCCGATGAACCGTAGAATGAGCGTTGGCCTTCGTAACAATAATAAGCTCAGGCCGATGCAAGAACTCACTGACCTCAGGGGACATCTCTGCTTTGCCGGTCATAATACGGCGCATAGGACTCCGAAGAATACCAAGGCCGGAATCCTTTACAGGCTCCCAGTTATCGGTTTTTCCCTTGCCTTGATCGGTAAATGTATATTCGCGAAACCCAAGGAACGTGAAATGGTCATTTGCCATCCATTCCAGCAAGGCCCGCCCTTCATCAACTTCTTCGGCCTCCAAAGGCGGCGGGTTCGATTTCAGTTTTTTAACAATAGTGTCAACTTGAGACAAGATCGGACGCCAATCGACAACTGAAGCCCGCACATCTTCCAATACTGCACTCAGTTCACGTTCTATGTCCGCGAGAACTTCTGGATCGCTCTGTTCATCCACCTCAAAATGCATGTAGGATTCAAGTGATCCCTTTTGTTTGCCGTTTGTTGCAGTCTGATGGAATTTGATATGTTTGCCCTGTGCATCACGTTCTTCAAACATGACCGGATGAATAACCATATGGACATTGATACCGCGTTGGCTTAACGCCGCGCTGACACTATCCACAAGGAACGGCATATCATCATTAACGATCTCAATGACCGTATGTGACGTTCTCCAACCATGCTCTTCAAGGGTCGGACTAAAGCAGCGGACCTTTGCTTTACCCGGTTCGCGCACAGCTGAAAATTTCAGAACGGACAAAGCCGAGCCATATAGATTTTCCAGCTGAATGCCCAAGACATCGTCGGCGGCAAGCCTCTCGTATAATTTTTCAACAAACAAGCGGATGTCTTCAGTCGCTTTTTTATCTAGCCGACTTTCGACCATCGCAAGGACTTCCGAGATTTTTTCTGTTTTCATTTCTTGCGCTGTCAAAGACATGATCGATTTCCCCATTTTCGTGCGTGCAAACAAATGTATAAAATATTTATCTAAAATATTATGCAAGATGAGTGTTAACGTATTCTTTTCAATCGTAACTTATTTATTCAATTGAACTTGAACTTATACTTTTCCGTAAATAATAAGACTTCCTGGTCTTGATCTATTCGCCCCGAATTAAGAAAAGAAGTCTTCATGCTAAGTATTTCCGAAGAGATTTTTTCAAAAGAAGAAGCGATTAACCCTATTTGTGTATATGTCTGTTGTCAGGGCCGATCAATAGAAAATTTTAAATTAAATCAATAAGTTACCGAACAAACGTTTGGTGCAAAATTTGGCACATTAACCATATTAACTATTGCGCATAAAAGCAATATATTTACCTTGCCAAAGGAAATCACAATTCTCACAAAATTGAGTAATGGTAAAGTTGCAACTGTGACTAGGAATATAGATTTAGTGACCAAGGTCGGGACCAAAATTAGCCCTGACGATCAAATTTTGCTTATTAGGTTGGGGTTATTTAGCCAAGGCCTTCATGCATGTTTCCGGACAAATCTATGATGAAAACCATGCTTATGGCTCCTTCGGAATCTTTTGATAGGTCCACAGATAGCTCCGGTGCGCACCCCCGCCCAAGCTCTTGCGGGTTTCCGTACAAATTAACTGGAATCTTGTGGAAAATCCTGTTTACTATTGGGTTAATACCTCCATCCTAGGGTCATCCACTCCCATAAATAACAAAATCGGGGCGAAACATGCCAGTTAATAACCGTATCGCTGAAATGCATGAAGACATGCAAGAATGGCGACATGACATCCATAAACATCCAGAACTTTGCTTTGAAGAAGTGAGAACAGCCAACGTTGTCGCTGAAAAATTGAAAAGCTGGGGTATAGAAGTTCATGAAGGAATCGGCGTTACCGGTTTGGTTGGTGTTCTAAAAGGGCAAGGTGACAGCAAACGCACCATCGGTATTCGGGCCGATATGGATGCCCTGCCCTTGCAAGAACTCACTGGCGTTCCCTATCAATCCATCCATGACGGTAAAATGCATGCTTGTGGCCATGATGGTCACACGGCAATTTTACTTGGCGCGGCCAAATACTTATCTGAAACCCGCAATTTTGACGGCACCGTCCATTTCATCTTCCAGCCCGCAGAAGAAGGCGGCGGCGGCGGCGATGCTATGGTAAAGGACGGTTTGTTTGAGCGCTTCCCTTGCGACGGGGTCTACGGCCTTCATAACATGCCAGACATGCCAATCGGCGGGTTCCACATTAAATACGGCCCTCTTATGGCCTCAGCAGATGAAGCCAAAGTTACTATTCATGGGAAAGGCGGTCATGCAGCCCATCCCCAACGCTCAATTGATCCGATTATGATCGGTGTTCAGCTCCATGTGGCACTGCAAACTATTGTGTCCCGAAATGTGGGCCCTGTAGACAATGCTGTTGTCAGCATTACTGAATTTCATTCTGGAACTGCCGGTAATATCATCCCCCACGAAGCGGAATTATCAGCGTCTATCCGAACAACAACCCCCGCCATGTGCGATATGGTGGAGCAACGCTTCAAAGACATATGCGCCGGTGTTGCGGCGACTTTCGGCGTTGAAATTGATGTTGAGTACCGCAGAAACTATCCTTGTACAGTTAATCATGACAAAGAGACTGACATCATTGTCAAAGCTGCCAGTGCAATCGTCGGTGCCAATAATGTGAACACCAACGCCCCGGTTCGCATGGGAAGTGAAGATTTCTCCTTCATGCTGGAGGCCTGTCCCGGCGCCTATATTTTCCTAGCCGCCAAAGACGAGACGCATCCGCACTCTGTGCATCATCCCGAATATGATTTCAACGATGAAATCTTAAGTACTGGCGCCAGCCTTTGGGCGCATCTGGTTGAGCAGGAAATGCCGCGAAGCTAGCTTTTTTTGCCGGTGCTGGGCGATCTTGAGATGAAGTATTGCCCAGCATCAACCGCCAATTCCGTTCCGGGAAAAACGGGATTGCCTGGTTTTGTCTCGTTGTCGTAAATTTTGCACTCATGCCATTCTCCTTCAGAAATAAGTTGATCTAAAGGGAACATAAGGATTGCAGAACAAACAATTAATAGACAGTTTCAGCAAACACTATTGCATTAAACGCAATTATAATTTTTACCTTTATTTGAAGCTATCAGCCATAAAATCTGAAAATACGCGGACCTTTGGCGACACATGCCGCGAAGACGGATAAACAAAATACATGTTGTAGTCAACTTGACGAAACCGATAGTCCTCCTCCTCAAACAAAGCCACTAATTCATTTGATTCCAGATACTTTGACACATGCCATTCCGGAAGAGCTGTAATGCCAAGCCCAGCTATGGCAGCTTCCAACAAGGCGTCTCCGTTATTACTTTCAAGCTTTGCTGGAACCAAAATTTCTTCGGTCCCGTTTGGTCCCGTAAAACTCCATAATCTTGAATTTCCGCCCCAAACTTCGTTTGCAGATTGTATGTGATACACAAGGCAATCATGAACCGTCAGCTCCTTGGGTAACAACGGCATCCCTTTCCTTGATAAATAGTCCGGGCTCGCCACGATCATTCTTTTAACCCTGTGTAGATGCCGTGCCATCAAGGTGCTATCGGGAAGTGTTACCGCGCTTCGAACAGCACCATCCAGGCCTTCCTGAACCAAATCCACAACCAGATCACTTAATGACAAATGCAGATCAATATCAGGATACTGATCGCTGAAGTCTTTTAGGCGCGGCGCGATATAGGCCCGGCCAACAATAATCGGCGCACTTATGCGAAGTACCCCGCGCGGAACATCGTCCATCTCTGATACTGCACTGTTCATCTGATCGAAATCTTCCACCAAACAAGACGCACGGTTGTAATATTGCTGTCCCGCCTCCGTTAGGCTCACCTGCCGCGTCGTCCGGTGAAGCAACCGCACACCAAGATCATTTTCAAGATTTCGGATTTGCCGGGTCACAGAAGAGCCAGCCAGCCCCATCTTTTTGGCAGCAGCAGAGAAACTTCCCGTGTTCGCAATATGTAGAAAAAGCCTTACGGCAGGTAAATTATCCATCACTCACCTTTGCATCCAAAACAATAAATGTCGTCATATTTCGTTATTAATCAGTCATGCGCAATAAAATATCGACATCATCTGCCCCATATGTCGTTGAATACAACCGACAAAAGTAAAACCCAGAAGAGATAATGAGTGTGGACAAAGAAGAGGGTTCATGAGTAGATCTAGTTTTGTTCGATTTCAGTATTATGGGCCCTCAATTTTATGAGTAAAGAAGCCAACTCTTCAAAAACAACCTCCGGTGATGCGCCCGTTTTTGGTAAAGGCGCGCCTTACTGCGCGGCCCCAGATAACGCAGATAAATCACCTCGGCAACTTGCAGGCCCGTTATCTTGTGACACTCACGCCCATATTTGCGGCCCTGGAAATTCTTTCCAATATGCAAAGGATCGTATTTATACGCCGCCAGATGCCTTGCCTGAACACTATGCCGCGCAATTAAACGCTTTAGGGATTGAACGCGCGGTCTTAATCCAGCCAAGCGTATATGGCACCGATAATACAGTACTGTTGAACGCTATGAAGACCCTAACGCAAACCGGATTAGAGTGCCGGGCCGTCGCAGTTGTGGACCCCGCAGTCACTGATGAGGAACTAGATAGCCTGCATTTGGCCGGCGTGCGAGGACTTCGGTTTAATCTCGTGGATGTGGCTGATCCGAAAGAAGGCGCCAATATTGGGGAAATAAAAGCGCTTTGTGAAAGGGCAGCATCCAAAGGCTGGCATGCAGAGTTTTTGATCCATGTGGATGACTATCCTGATTTTGGCACGCTATTTGGCGATTTTCCCGTAGATATCGTCATTGGTCATATGGGTTATGTACGCCTTGCCAATAATGCTCAAAGTACCGGTTTTCAAGGAATGTTACAATTAGCCCGCGCCGGAAAATGCTGGATCAAACTAACAGGGCCTTACCGTATTTCATCTGAAAATTTGCCATACCCAGAGTCTCAAAACTTTGCTCGCCAAATCATAGATGCCGCCCCGAACCAAATTGTCTGGGGAACAGACTGGCCGCACGTTATGGTCACAAAAGATATGCCAAATGACGCAGATTTATTAGACTTACTGGATGTTTGGGTAACGGATCCAACAATTAGGCACTCAATTTTGGTGACCAATCCCGCAAAACTTTACGGCTTTTAAGGGTTGAAATTTTCAACCCTAACCAGAGATATAGATCTGGCGCTATTTACCTTAGGCGCCGATCAGTAGAGGATGATAAATGGCTGAAGAATTAAGATCTTACTTTTCCGTCGCATATGTTGATTTTTTGGCGCAAACATTGTCCTCAGAAACCCAAATCTCTATCCCTGCTTTCACAGCCTATTGCCTGCAAGAGCCTTGGAATGAAATGGCTTTGAAAGAGCGAATGGCCCGGTTGACGGATGCCATTGTGACGTTCCTTCCCGACGATCCAAATGACGGCGTTGCCATCTTGAAGCGGTTATTGCCAAGAATAAGCGGTGATGCTTTCAAATTTGCAGATATGCTCAATATGTTTGTGCCAGATTATGTGGTGCGTCATAAAGAAAAATTAGAACTGGAAGCCGTACTCGATGCGCTAGTCTTCTTCACTCATAAGGGGACAACATCTGAATTTGCAATCAGGCCCTTTCTCCATGAGCAGCCTGAAAAGGTTATGAAAGTGATGCAGGAACTGGCAGCGCACCCACACCCCAATGTGCGCCGGTTTGCATCCGAAGGTTGCCGCCCCAGACTACCCTGGGCAATGGCCCTGCCAAAATTCAAGAAAGATCCTGCTCTTATTGTTCCAATTTTAGAGGTTTTACGGGCCGACGACAGTAAATTTGTGCAAAAAAGCGTCGCCAATAACCTCAACGACATCGCAAAAGATAATTCGGACGTGGTTTTGGATTATGCCGACCGATGGCTTGGCAGCCATGCAACGACCAATTGGATCATTAAGCATGGATCGCGCACCCTGCTCAAACAAGGTGTGCCAAGAGCCCTGGCTTTGTTTGGGGCAAGTCCTGTGAAATTAAAAGACTCTCATCTTACGCTCTCCCACGAAAACCTTGACTTCGGAGACACGCTGTCATTTCAATTTGAGGCTGAAATTTTGGGAGATTTACCGGAAAATCTTCGCCTTGAATATGGCATTGATTTTATGAAATCCAACGGAAAACAATCCCGTAAAATCTTCAAAATCAGTGAAGTGAAGCCGCACAACCGGGAAATTTCGGTGACGAAATCCCATAAATTTATCGATTACTCCACGCGGAAACATTATGGCGGCGCCCATAACGTCGCTCTCATCGTAAACGGAGTTGAAGCCGCTCACCATGAGTTTGACCTTATTCGGTAACCAGAAATTGAAAATGCCCGAACTCTAGCGGTTGGGCATTTTTCCGTCGATCACATAGACGAGGGCTTCGACGATCTGCTCAGGGGTCCGCGCCATACCTGCGGCTGCGCCATCCACCTCTTTTAAGGCATGATCATGGGCCTCTGGGTGCAATGTGATGTAGGGAATACCTAGGGCTGCGGCCTGTCCCGCATCAAACGCCGCGTTCCACTGTTTGTATTTTTCACCAAACCGCACGATCACAACATCAGATTCTCGCAGCAAGTTGGACGTACGAACACTGTTCAACATAGCGCCTTTATGGTCATGCCAGTATTTGTTGTCTTCTTTGCCAAAAATGGCAACGCCGCAATCGTCACTATCTTCATGCACAGTTACCGGGCTGTTAAAGGCCACAGGCAAACCGGCAGCCTCTACGCCCGCTGTAATCCGTTCGCGCCAATCGGAATGGATTTCACCTGATAAATAGACGTTCCAAATTTTATCGCTCATATGCCTGTCTCCACTAACCCAAATTATGAAATCATTTCTATACCTTTTTAAAGATCCTGTCATTGAAGCGGCTTCCATCATCCGGAATAATTCTGACAACGTCCCATAACAAGCCTTCAAATATTCACAATTCCCTGTAAACTTCATTTATCTTGAATACTGATAGGGGGCATTACAGTGAAGAATAAATCCATTTTTGCAGCCGTTACTTTTTCAGCTCTGGCCTTCGCATCCTTTGCTGGGGCGGATGAAAAAAAACCGGCTTTGTTAGACGGGCAAGTGAAAGCCATCGGAGTTGAAAAAATCTATGACGCTGTCACTTTAACCCCTGATCAGATTAAATCTTGCCTCGCAAGCTCCAAAAATCTGGACGAAATGAGTACGGATCTGCATGCAAGGTCTGCCTCCTTTCCCGCACAACTGTCCAAAATTTCGGCTTTAAGCGGCGAAATTGACGCAACAAAAACCTATTTGGACAAAAACCCGACCAAAGAGGTCAATGACGATGCCAAAATGGCCGAACGGAACGGAAAAGTTGCCGACTATAATAAAATGATAGCTGAGTATAATCAGGTTACCGAGGCCTATGGCAAAGTGACCGGTAAATATACGGCAGACAATACAACTTATGTGCTGGAACGCGCCTATTTTAAAGAAACTTGTGCGGGCAAACATTACTACGCCGAAGATATGAACGCGGTCACATCCAGTCAATAATTCAGAGATTCACATAGTCGTGCAGTATTTTCTGATCTAATAAAGGGCAACTTTTATCAGAACAGAAGTCTATCTATGCCTATTCGCAACAAATATAATTACGAAAATGTCGAAGGCGCTCGTGTTGGGCGGCTTAATTCAGGCATCAATTCGACCTTCATTGTCTACCGAATGGGAAGCACTCTAATAGATGCGGGGCCGACAAATCAGTGGCAGCCTGTTAAGACATTCATCTCTGAAAAACCGATCAAGCAGTTGCTGCTCACCCACCACCATGAAGATCATGCGGGGAACGCAGCCAAAATTGCTAAAATGGCCAATATTGTGCCTTTTGCCCCCGAACTCTCCCAAAGAAAGCTGAAAACTGGGTATAAAACACCGATTATGCAAAAAATAATCTGGGGCAGCCCGCAACCAGTTGAGACACAAATCCTACCAGAAGAAGTGTTTTTGGAAGACGGCACCAAGCTTATCCCGGTTCACACGCCCGGCCATGCCAAGGATCTGCACTGTTTTTATCTGCCTGAGAAACGCTGGTTGTTTTCTGGCGATTTATACATTTCAAAATCACTGAGATATTTCAGATCCGATGAAAACCTTGAGCAGCTCATCCACAGTATGCGAAAAGTCCTTGAACTAGACTTTGAAGTCCTGTTCTGCCCCCACCGCGGCATCGTTGAGGACGGAAAGCAGGCCTTAACGGCCAAGCTCCACAATATCCTGACCCTTTGCGAGAAAGCACAAAGCTTGAAAGCTGCCGGTGTTGAAACGCCTCAAATCGTTATCGACCTGTTAGGACCAGAGGACATGATGGCGCTCATGACCCGCAACAACTTCTCCAAAACCAACATGATCGAAGAAGCCCTAAAAGTCACCAAACTCGCAGCGTGAGGTGGCTTAACTGCCTTTTGGGTAGGTATCGTAGGCTGGGATAGTCGCATCGGGTGTGTAATAGCTTTTACGGTCTGCCATAAAGACCTGAGAGGTAACGGGTAAATCGATATCCTCGTCGAAACTGCCCGCCATAATACTAGTGCTATCGCGCTCATCCATCTTCCAAAAGAGGCTACTCCCGCAGTCAGCACAAAAACCGCGATGCGCATAATGAGAAGACTTAAACCACTTCAAACTACCTGAGTGTTTTATGTCGAGATCTGCTGTTAAGGCTGCAGTGGCCGCAAAATGATGCCCACCGGCCTTTTGGCACATGGTGCAATGGCACAAAATGATATCCCGAAGCGGACCCGTTACATCGAAGCGAACAGCCCCACATAAACAGCCCCCAGATTTACTTTTCGTCGCATCAGTCATGATTTTCCCCCTCATCGGTCAACTGCAAGACGTTACCTTAGGGAAAAAAGTTAGGAGGCGAAAGAGCCCTAGAATCAAAAAAGCCCCGCCGTTACCGGCAGGGCTTTTTGAAAATTGGAGCGGGCGATGAGATTCGAACTCACGACATTCTCGTTGGCAACGAGATGCTCTACCACTGAGCTACGCCCGCAAACACTACAACGTTGTTGCGAGCCGGGATAATAGGCATCTTCTTATCGAAAGCAAGCCTGTTTTTAAAAAAAATTCATTTTATTTTTCTTCTGTGCATAAAGCCTCGTAAAAAGCTATTCTCTAACACCCTTATTATCCTTTGAAAGTGCGCAGAAATGACAGCAACACCAGATGATTTATTTGCTAAACTGAACGGATTGGGAATCAGCTATGAAACACATTCCCACGATCCTGTGTTCACAGTAGAGGAAGCCCAGAGCATTTCCCGCGATCTTGACGGTGGTCATAGTAAGAATTTGTTTTTAAAAGACAAAAAGGGAGATGTGTATCTTTTAGTCTGCCTTGAGGATACCAAAGTTGATTTAAAAGCTCTTCGAAAACAAATCGGCGCAAAAAATTTGAGCTTTGGTAAACCGGGCCTTCTTATGGAGCTACTGGGCGTCACACCAGGCTCCGTTACACCCTTTTCTCTCATCAACGATAAGCAGTGCCAAGTGAAGGTTTTATTGGACGCTCGAATGATGGCAGAAGAGTTTTTGAACTTCCACCCCTTGATAAATGACAAAACTACGCAAATTTCTATGAATAGCCTTAAGGTTTTTATTGAGGATTGTGGGCACCATGTATCGGTTCTCACCCTCGATTAATTATTTGACTGGCACGAGAGCTTCTCCTTAACACGGAAAAAGAAAACTGCTATCCAATCAGATAAACAACAGGGCCTTTAAAGGCCGGGTTACTGGAAAAACAAAATAAAGTTGGTATATTAAACCTATGGACATGCAAATTGATACGGTCGCAGCGCCTGACGCGAACTGGGTTAAAGATGGAACGACTGAAAGTTTCGACACCGATGTTGTAAAGGCCAGTGCAGACCGTCTGGTACTGGTGGATTTGTGGGCCCCATGGTGCGGCCCTTGTAAACAACTGGGCCCATTGCTTGAGAAAGTAGTCAACTCCGCAGGCGGCGCCGTTACGATGGTCAAAGTTGATATCGACCAAAATCCGCAAATTGCACAAGCGCTTCGGGTTCAAAGTATCCCTGCTGTATTCGCCTTCAAAAACGGACAACCCGTTGATGGTTTCATGGGAGCTGTTCCTGAAAGCAAGATCAAAGAGTTTATTGAAAAGAATATGGACGGCAGTATCGGCCCGTCCCCGGTGGAGGCAGGTCTTGAAAGCGGTGTTGAGGCTTTTGAGGCAGACAACATTGAAGGTGCCTTAACTGCTTTTGCCGAGGTGCTGGAGCTGGACCCAGAGAATGTAGACGCCAAGGCCCATTTGTCTCGCGTTTATATTAAACTGGGCGAAACCGAAGCGGCGCAGTCCCTGCTAGAAGAAATTCAAGAAACCCATAAAGATAACGCCAATGTTTCTGCGGCTGTTGCCGCCCTATCTCTGGCTCTAAATGCGGCGGATGAAGGCGAGCTTGCCCCCTTAATGAAACAGATCGACGGCAACCCTGATGATCTGGATGCCCGCTTTGAACTTGCCAAAGGCTTAATTGGCAATGAAAGCTATGAAGATGGCGGTGCGCAACTCATTGAGATCATAAAACGTGATCGGGAGTGGAATGAAAACGCCGCTCGCGCAGAGCTGTTAAAAATGTTTGAGGCCCTTGGGCAGATGCACGAGATTACCCAAAATTTCCGCGGTCAACTTTCATCAGTGTTATTCTCATGAGCGATCAGGGCACCACATCAGGGTTAGAAAAACTACCAGTAGTGATACCGGTTTTCCCCTTAACCGGTGCCCTATTGCTAACAACGGGTCAGTTACCGCTTAATGTTTTTGAGCCGCGCTACCTTGATATGGTTCGTGATGCCATGGAAGGCCCGCGTGTTATCGGAATTATTCAGCCCAAGAACCCCGATGACCCCTCCCATGAGCCAGCTCTCTATTCAATTGGTTGCGCCGGTAAAATCTGTGAATTTTCAGAACTGCCAGATGGCATGTTTCAGATTACCTTGGAGGGCATGAGCCGTTTTCGGGTTATCGAAGAAATTGCCGAACGCCCAACTATTTATCGCCAAATCAGGGCTGAC
>CAJXWA010000098.1 GCA_913062525.1 uncultured Alphaproteobacteria bacterium
CTTGGGGTATACAGTCGAAGTTATTGACGGATACGGAATTGATAGAATGGTTCAAAACTTCCGTCGTTGGTCTGGTAATATGCTTCGAAATGGATCAAGGGCAATCTCACTCGGACCGCGGCATATGCCGTTTTTCATTTGGTGGTGTTTGGTCGACCAGAGGTTATCCATGTGGACCATGTTGTTAAGTCCCGTTTTAGCTATTCTCGCAACCTTCATTGTTGGCGCCAGTTATTTATGGTCTTACCTGATCTTCATTGCCTTAAGCCGTATGCTTTTGTCTTTATTTTTGTTCAAATACTCTAGAAAAATCGAGATGTCATATCCTTGGATTTTATATCTTAACCAACTGATCAATGCGTCTGTAAAAGTGTATTGCATTTTCCGCCTATCCAAACAGAAATGGTCGAACCGCGGCAATCAAAAATCAGCGTCTGAAGGCAGTCAACTGGTAGAAATAGCCCGAAATAGTATGGCTTTTTGGTGCACGTCCATCGCCGTTGTTTTATTATTTCTTATTACTATGCACTATTCCCAACTGGTGAAAATCCCCTCAACTGAATTAATGCTTCTCGCAATTGGAATTGGGTAAATTCATATTGATTGTCATTCTGACACAATCACTCACCCCTCCACACATATGCATATAACCTATTGTATTTAAACAATTTTTACAAATATAAGATTGGCATACCTATTGCAACTCTCTTTGTTATAAACAAGGAGATGAGCGATGAGTTCTCAATTAAAGACATCAAGAACCTACAGTATTATTGCTGCCCTTACTTTCATGATGGGTCTTGTTCCGTTCTTTCTTAATTTTGTTGTAGATCCATATGAGATAAATTCGGTTATTGATCTGGACATTGAGAAAGCAAAAATAAGTGAAAAATCTCATTACCCTCTTTGGAAAATCATCCATTACCCAGCTGAGGCTTCGGAAGTTGTCGTATTGGGTGACAGCCGAGCGAGAGCACTAAAGGAAAAATTCTGGCATCAGCTCGGGCTAACAAACACATATAATTTTGCATATGGTGGCGCAACAATTTACGAGCTCAGTGACACCTTTCATTACATCAAAAATAGTCCAAACTTGAAGACACTTGTCGTTGGCATACAGTTGCGCAGCTTCGATCCCAATCATAAGGACGGAATGAACCGCGTCCCAGAAGCCATACGGCTCAGTAGCAATCTCCTCCACTATTATACTAATTGGTTCGTATCGCGCATTTCAACGAAGTTGTTGGAGGAAAAATATGCTGTACAATATTCCGCCATAAGCCGAATAAACTTATCCGCGGTCTCCTCGGCAGAAGCGGCTCCAGTTGATCAAAAAGATCAACATGCTTATCTCGAACTTATTGACGAAGAAATATGCAAAAACTGTAAGCTTCCGTCAAATATTGCTCCCTCACCCTATATCGTGCGCAATGGAAAACATGCCTATTATTTTGGCGATGCTCTTGGAGTTTGGGGTCGATTGTGGCCCCCCATTGCAAGTCACCAGATATTAGAGGGTCGCTTTAAAACTCAAGTAAACAAAAATGCCCGATCTGATTGGAATAAATTTCAATTTTCTGAAAAACTATGGTCACAAATCGTAGAAATTTCCGAATGGACGGATAAGCATAATGTTCAATTAATCTTTGTTATTCCGCCGACCATCGTCGAGATGCAACAAAGAATTGTCGACTTTGGTTTGGGCGAATTAAATCACAAATTTCGTATGCGTTTGGCCAACTTAGCTCCTGTAATGGATTTCGATTTTATCAATCCAATTACCCGCGACATCAATAATTTTACCGATGCGTATCACTTCAATTACGTGGCCGCGAAGCAAATCATTGGTGAAGTGTCCTTGCGCATCACAAAAGATGATGCGGTCTTGAAAAAAGTATTCAAACGACGGAAACAGATAATTTGTCCTCTATCCATTGATGAAGCGCAAACAACGATTAGCGATAACAATATTGAAGTTTTAGAAGGCAGAGCCTGCCGGATCTGGAGGAAGCGCCATGACAAATAAACATTCCTTATTCCGGATCATATTCCCTGTTTTATTACTGGCAATCATATTTTCAACAGTTGCCTATTTCTCGCAATCCACTTGGTCTTCTATAAATACGCCGTGGGATCCAATGGTCAATGAAGACATGAACCAGGCGAAAACACTCTTGAAAATTGGCAAGACGAAGGAAGCATTGGTAATTTATGAAAGACATGCTGTAAATGATCATCCCGTTTCGATGTTCTATGCGGCCAAATTCTACAGCCGAGGTTGGGGTGTTAGACCAAATTTGAATATTGCTAGAGGTTATTACCTCAAAGCGGTTGAATATAGCTTTCCCTATCGCGGCGAAACCGCTTACGAACTTGGTCGATTATTTCAAAGATCAAAAGGCGCTGATTGCAATACAGTGGCCATGGAATGGTTCAAAAATGCATTGAAATGGAACTATGTAAAAGCTGCACTTCAACTGGCCATTCACTATGAAAAAGGATTAGGTGTCGAACCTGATCTGGACAAAGCCAGCTCATATTATGAAATCGCTGTTGCTGCCGAGAATGAACAAGCAATGATCAAATATGCTCGGCTTTTAATTAACCGGAAATATGGGACCAAACAAAATCCGTTAAAAGCTGAGCGTCTGATAAATCAAGCAATTATATTGCTCAAACGCAAAGCCCATTCTGGCTCTGGCAACGCTGCAAAACAATTGGGTCGCGTTTACAGAGACGGGGATCTGG
Organism: uncultured Alphaproteobacteria bacterium; assembly: GCA_913062525.1. Classification (GTDB taxonomy): domain Bacteria; phylum Pseudomonadota; class Alphaproteobacteria; order Sneathiellales; family Sneathiellaceae; genus Sneathiella. The sequence goes on from CAJXWA010000098.1 coordinate 2,749, forward strand.
TTCCTCAAGATAAGTCGAAATCAATAAAATGGCTAAAGCAAGCCGCACATTTAGGAAGCAAGGGGGGCATGCATGATTACGCCCATATTCTCCTCGCGGACACAACGCATCCGGAAAACCATCAAAAGGCAATCCACTGGCTTAGAAGCGCAGCTGAGCTCGGTCATGGAGCTTCCATGACGGCACTTGGACGGTTTCATTTGGATGAAAAGTACGGCCTAAATCGCGAAGGCTCGCTCAAATGGTTTGAGAGAGGCGCCGAAGTGCCGCATGGCGGATCTCTAGAAGAGCTAGCGCGTTTCTACAATCGCGGTTTTCTCGTTTTGAAAGATCGGAAAAAGGCCATTGAGTTTGCCGAACGGGGCAAACGTTTAGGTCACTCAGGATCATCAAAACTACTCTCCGCAATGCGGCTAGAAGATGCCGCATCGGAGCTTACACTCCCAGACACAGCCGCATTTAGGAGGTAACAGTCATGGTCTTTAGCTCCCTTGAATTCATTTATCTGTTTATGCCTCCAGTCCTGCTCGTATTTTACGTTCTGCGTTACGCTCAATGGGAAAAAGGAATTATCTGGTGGTTGATCGCGTCCTCAATTGCATTTTATGCATGGTGGAGCCCAGTCCATCTAATATTATTACTGGGGTCTGTCGCCGTCAATTTCGCCTTACATAAACTGATCCTCAAAAATTCCAGTAAACTTATTCTGTTTGTTGGAATTATCGGAAATCTGGCAACTCTGGGTTATTTCAAATATGCCGATTTTCTAATTTCTAATTTCAACCTTGTTTTAGGCGTTGAAACGCCGCTTTTGCATATCGTTCTGCCGCTGGCGATTTCATTTTTCACCTTCCAACAAATTTCGTTCCTATACGACACCTATGTCGGTCGAATTGAAGACTGCGATTTTGCAAAATATTGCCTATTTGTTGTCTTCTTTCCTCAATTGATCGCGGGCCCAATAGTTCTGCAAAAACACACCATTCCGCAGTTCACTATTGCGTCGTTCAACAAGCACGCGGGAGTCAATTTTTCAGTCGGTGCAACTTTATTCGTAATAGGTCTATTTAAGAAAATCGTGCTTGCTGACGGAATTGCTCCAATTGTAAACACTGTGTTTAATGCCGGAGAAGCGGGTCAATCAATTCCGTTTGAAGCTGCCTGGATGGGAACTATAGCTTATACATTTCAGATATATTTTGATTTTTCAGGATATTGCGACATGGCTCTGGGCTTAGCGCGTATATTTGGCATCCGGCTACCTATAAACTTCAACTCTCCCTACAAGGCCGTCAACATCGTGGATTTTTGGCGCCGGTGGCACATCACTTTATCCGCGTTTCTACGGAACTATCTCTATATTCCACTAGGCGGCAATAAGAAGGGCCTGTCGCGCCGATATATCAATCTCACAGCCACCATGCTGTTGGGGGGATTATGGCATGGCGCCAGTTGGAATTTTGTATTCTGGGGGTTATTACACGGCTGTTATTTAACAATTAATCACGGCTGGAACACCCTCTTTCCACAAACGGATAACTCGTCCCCGCTCCTTCGATTTATTGAGCGTTTGGTTGCTCAATCCCTAACATTGTTGGCTGTCATGATCGCCTGGGTGTTTTTTCGAGCAGAAAGTTTTGGAACGGCATTAGCCGTTTTAAAAGGAATGTTTGGGCAGACATTGTATTACGATACAAAAGTTTGGAACCACCTTTTAGTCGATACAAGCTTTTTCTGGTTTCAAGTAATTATTCTAACTGCAATTGTCGTTATTGCTCCGAACTCCATTGAAATCGTTCGTAAATATCGACCTGTTGTTGATCTAAAATCAACGGCCAAGATTTTAAAAAATACGTTTATCCCACTCCGAAATTTACTTCAATGGCGCCCGACCTTGGCTTGGTCAGCTTCATTTTTTATTGTTGGAATTATTAGCCTTGTTCAAATTTATCGGCTGGATGAACTTACTGAATTTATCTACTTCAATTTCTAGGAGAGTGAAATGCGTTTTCTCATTTGTCTTCTACCCTTTTTCCTTATTGGAAGTGCTGTCACCTCTCATGCCAGCGACCAACAGAGCTGGGTTGTTACCCAACAGGCAACTGGCTTCTCCTATGATACAGATACTCAAATGGGAAGCCGCAAAAACATCGCGCGCAAAGGACTTATTTCTGTCTCTACCAGCGGTGACAATCAGCTAATATCCTATTGGAGTCCCGGTGCCTATAGAGCAACCATAACGTTCAACGGCAGGACTATTGTTGATGGTTATGACTTAAATGATGTCTCTAGAATTAGCAGCTTCCGATTTACTAAGTCTGGATCAACGGCATACATTCGAACAACAAAGGGGCCAAAAGCAATTGTTGAACTCGTTCTCGATAAGCGATCCGTTACCAGTTGGCCCCGATTGTCAATCGTCAGAATACTGAGCTACAAAAAATCCACCCTTATAATTTCTCTATTCAGTGAGAAAACACAAACCACAGAATTTTGGCGATACACAAATAACACAGACAGTCTTCATCGATTGGATCGCCAGAAAATTGGTCATTTGAAGGGGTGCTCCATACTCGGCAGTAAGGTAACCAAAACAGGTATCGCCCTGGAAGTATACTGCAATAGAAGACGAGGCAGCGACGTAAAATTCCTTACCTTTGAGACAGGTGATATATCCACCATAGCAGCGAGCGAAAATGACGAAATTTTAGCGTACTCCCTAGCACCTCATGATAGAGACACCATTCCAGTATTGGTGGTCGATGGGAATTCGAATGCGAGACAATTCTTTCATTCTTTTTCAGGTATCCTCCTGAAAAATCTAGGCGAGCCGATGGCATATGCCTCAGATGAAGGCGGCAAACAAAGTTGGAGCCAGTCTTACCGAACTCGCGTTCTGGCAGCATTATTTCAAAAAACCAATCATGAAGTGTTTGCAATGCTATCAGTGCAAGCAATGGAAAACACCCTTCAGCAGCAGAACGAAAACCTAGGTATTCACGACCGGTTTAACCCCAGTTGCGGTTGGGCATCTCGTATATACTCAACAGATAAAAGGAGCCCCATCTCTTTTATGATAAATCAGGCAATGATTTCTGCTAGCTTGATAGACAGCTGTAAACAATTGGGCAGCAAATGTGAGCAAAATCTGCAAAATCGTATTCTTGAAAATGCATCCTGCTTGATTAGAGAAAACGAGCAGTGGTTCGTGGCCGATCAAGGATTATACAGAATCCCTTATGGAGCCCCTTTTCGCTATGACGGAGTTTGGGCTCCGTGGAACTGGCATATGATGTGGACTGTTGTGCTTAATTATGTTGGTGAAAAGAAAAACAATAATACCTTTATAAATCGAGCGAAATCCATAGCCACAAGCTTCACGAACAGCTGGGAAATGATGACATCGCCGACATCAAAAGCAGAGTTCGCTGCATGGCGGTACTGGACACAACCCTATTACGATGGATGGCGTGAACAGGAAAAAATATCTGTCTCCCGAAAAAAACAATCTAAGAAAAACATGGGCGTTGAGCGACATGAAGACCTTAACCATGCGGGCATAAGTTTACTTGGGTTATCAGGGACAAACTTTATTTTGCCTCTTCATCTGTCCCAGGCGGTTTCCAACAGAATTGATCTACTGTTGGAAAGCGATACTTTCTTGCCTCGTGACATGAACGGGAATGGCCCGCGAAGTCCAAGATGGCGATTGGGCGCAGGTTGGCATTTATTTGCCACCGAGAGATTTCACAATGTATATGCCCACAAGCTTCCCAGCAGTGTCGCCAACGATCAACATTTGGCATATGCCCTTCTTTTTGATCCTGCCGGAGAGTTTGATTTAAAATTACACCTCAAACAATGTAAGGATGGGATCTGTACAGACATCAATAGCTGGAATTATGATAACCTTGTGGAGTTCCTCAACTTTAATCCCCTAATTAGAATTTTGCCTAAATAGTAACTAATTAAACTCGAACTAATCGCGGTTTAATATCACCCTGGACCTGTCACGGTTTAGTGCCGCTCCAAGTTTTCATTTAAGCGGCCTTTGCTTCGAAAGCCAAGGGACTTTTCCAATCTAATGCGGAGTGTCTTCTGCGCGGATTATAAAAGCCATTTATGTATTCGAAGATGGCGACCTCGGCGGCGCTGCGTGTTTGCCATGAATGCCGCCATATTAGTTCTGCCTTGATGGTTTTGAAGAAGCTTTCCATCGCAGCATTATCAAAGCAATTTCCTTTGCCACTCATGGACGGAGTGAACCCATGATGGCGCTGACGTTTCTGATAATCATGCGAGCAATACTGAGAACCGCGACCTGAATGGTGGATGCAACCTTTGGTCGGTTTTCGTAATGCCACGGCCATATCCAAAGCCCGGATTGCAAGGTCACGTTTCATTATGTTGCTGACAGCCCAGCAGATCACACGGCGAGAATGCAGATCCAGAACCACCGTCAGATACAGCCAGCCTTCACGTGTCCAGATGTAGCTAATATCAACAACCCATTTCTGATTGGGCCGATCTGCGCTAAAGTTCCTGTTCAGCAGATTGGGTACTATGTTGAACTTGTGATTACTGTCCGTTGTCACCTTGTGTTTATGCGTTCTGACTAAAGATATGCCGTTTAGACGCATTAACCGACCTACACGTCTGTGCTCAACATCAAAACCCAGTTCTTTCAATTCCTCAGTCATCCTGGGCCGCCCATAGCTACCAAGAGACAGGCGATGCTGTTCTCTAATATGGGCCAGCAGTACTATATCCTTACGCTGACTTTGACTGATCGGGCGCGACTGGCATGCGCGGTATCCCCGTGAACTGACGTTCATGATCTGGCATAATCGTTCCGTCGGAACTGCGCCACTATTTTCCTCAACGAACCTGAACCTCATGGCTTTTGACCCGCGAAGAAGATGGTGGCATTTTTTAACACATCCCTCTCCTCACGCAAAAGGCGGTTCTCTTTTCGCAGCTCTGATATCTCGCGCTCAAGATCAGATTGTGCGGAAGGTTTCTCCGGGTCTTTACGCTCTTGCTGTATCCATTTGCTTAATGTCGAAAATCCGATTCCAAAGTCAGCGGCTACCTGCTTTCGGGTCAAGCCACTCGTCAGTGCAACCCGAACCGCCTCCTGCCTAAATTCTACCGTGTGTTTCGTTCCCATAGTCGTTCTCCTTTTGCGTATAATACGCAGGTAAAGGAGCGGAACAATTCCGTGGCAGGTCCTTAAAGAAAGGCCAGGTTCCTAGAAATTTATTGACGTCTGCTTTGAGAGGATCAGCAGAAATTTAATGTCCGCTTTTTTACGTTTAGTGATATCCCATCCTATTTAATGCGTACTGCAATAAGGAAGAGCTTGTCTAAATAATTTAGGCCGGGAGCATTGCATACGTACTTTTGCTCACTCTTTCTGGCTAAAGCAAAACCGTTTATTAACAATACCAGCACATTCGCTACGCTCTGTGCCGTATTTGTTAAACGCTTATCTTAGCTATAGACCTTTGAATTTCTAGGACCTTCTAGGGCAAGGACTGAGCGTCGTTTTACGCTCCGTACAGAAGCATTACAATTGTACTGGCAGCTATATGGCAAAACCAGGTCCAAATCACGCCTCGTGATTGCTATATGATTGCTAGGCCAATAATCGTCCAGCGGACAAAATGTTTAAGTCATTGAAAGTAATGATGCACCTGACGAGGTTCGAACGTGTGACCCTGCCTTTGAAGGACTGCATATCAATATGTGCGTTGGCCCTACTGACGTACAGTGTAGCAACGAACGCAGCAATTAATTCACATACGCCTTTAGTCGTTGTATGAACAAGGCAATAAAAAACCCTCTAAGCCATTGACTTAGAGGGTTTTAGTATTTGGTTGCGGGGGTAAGATTTGAACTTACGACCTTCAGGTTATGAGCCTGAGCGTTCCGTATGCTTGAACGATTCACAAGCGTGTGACACTTTCTCAACCTAGAAACCAAACTGTTCCGTTGCAAACTTGCGTGGAAAATTGCTAGCCTAAAGCAGCGGGCAATCAATCTATTCAGTTTGTTTGTCCATGCCTTTGCCTCAATAGCGCAAAGTTGCCTTTTACGGCAAAGACTTAACTGGCATTTAGGACTTGTAATTCGCGATGATTTGACCTACGTTAAGGGTGCTTTTGAAGAAAGTGGCCGATGGGCGTGGCCCTATTGAGACCCTTCTTCGGTGGATGGAAGCGGAGCATGGTCTAGCGCACATTCAAAAAGGCCCATAGCTTTCCATGGCGTAAGCGTGGTTTTCGGAAAACTCTCCGGAACTGCGCTTTTTTTATGGCTGGTTCCGGTAATAGAGGAACTTTTAGCCATGAGAGAACTTTCATTACATCACAAACATGTCAGCGCCCTTAGTGCGAGCGACAACAATCCCCGTACCCATACCAAGAAACAAATCCGGCAGATCGCTGACAGTATCAAGGAATTTGGTTTTACCAATCCAGTCCTGTTGGACAGCCGGGATCATATCATCGCAGGCCATGGCCGCGTCCAAGCCGCCAAGCTGCTGGGCCTAAAGACCGTCCCGACACTGTGTCTCGACAATTTGTCAGAGACACAAATCCGTGCCTATGTCATTGCCGATAACCGGTTGGCGGAGTGCGCTGGTTGGGATGAAGAAATATTGGCGATCGAGTTTCAGGAGCTTAGTGCGCTTGAACTCGGCTTTGACCTCACCCTAACGGGCTTCGATGCCCCGCAAATTGATTTTCTGATTCAAGGACTGGATAGTCCAAGTGAAGAGGATCCAGCAGATACCATCGTTGATATTGACGATGGCCCAGTGGTTACCCGATTAGGCGATATCTGGGAGATCGGTCTTCATCGCTTAATCTGCGGTGATGCTTTAGATCCGGAAGCCTATGCTCAGCTTCTAGCCGGTAAAACTGCTCAAATGGTATTTACAGATCCGCCCTATAACGTGCCCATCAAAGGACATGTTTCTGGACTCGGTAAGATCCGTCATCGCGAGTTTGCCATGGCATCGGGCGAGATGGATGAAGCGACCTTTACTGGGTTCTTATCGTCTGTATTTAACAATATGGCAAATAGCAGCCGCGAGGGTGCCATCCAGTATATTTGTATGGACTGGCGTCATATGGTCGAGATGATGACTGCAGGAACTAAGGCCTTTTCGAAATTCCTCAATCTCTGCGTCTGGGCTAAGACCAATGGCGGCATGGGATCTTTGTATCGATCCAAGCATGAACTGGTCTTTGTCTTCAAAGCGGGTGCCGGACCTCACATCAATAATGTGGAGCTAGGCAGGCACGGCCGCAATCGCACCAACGTCTGGAACTATCCCGGCATCAACAGCTTCGGCAAGGACCGTGATAGTGAGCTCGCCCTGCATCCGACGGTCAAGCCAGTAGCTCTTGTCATGGATGCCATCCTGGATTGCTCCAAGCGCAAGGGAATTATTCTCGATCCCTTCGCTGGCAGCGGCACAACCTTTGTGGCTGCGGAGAAGACGGGACGATTTGGCTTTGGCATCGAGCTCGATCCCCGCTACTGCGATGTCATAGTCCGGAGGATGCAAACCCTGTTCGGTATTGAAGCCATCCATCAGACAAGCCAGCTTCCTTTCTCTGTCATTACCGAAAATCGCTGCGCGGATCGAGTGCATCATCCCGCTGTATCCGTGGTTCAACCCCAGCTGAATAGAGAGGTAGACTGATGTCCGAGCAAAATGAAAAGCCAAATGAGTATAAGGTTGGCCGTAACAGGCCACCTAAACATAGCCAGTGGAAAAAGGGACAATCGGGCAACCCAAAGGGCCGCCCGAAGAGCAAGAAATATGGCAAGATAGATGTAGGCCTGACCCTAACAGAGCCAGTCCTGGTTAAGATAGGCGACAAAACATCCCGAAGAGAGCCCTTCGAAGTTATGGTACGCCAAATCGCGAGGCAAGCCCTGCAGGAAAAGCCGAAAGCCATAAAGAAATTTATCAAGCTCTGTGAGAAATATGAGCTATTTGAAGTCCTGCCCATCAAGAGCGGTGGCGGCGTTATCTTCGCCCCGAAAGGAATATCACCTCAAGAATGGGTAAATTCCCAACAGCCCAAGCCCAAGGCAGCCAGAAAGAAGGATCCCTCATGAGACCCAATTCCACAACACCACGCTCTCGAGGAGGGCGACCAAAAGGGTCGAGAAACCGGAAGACCATTTTGCAAGAAATCGCCTTTGAACAACAAACCGTCCGTATCAATGGTAAAACCAAGCTATACACGACACTCGAAATGATCTTGCTCAAACTCCGGAACAAAGCTTTATTGGGCACAAATCTCGCCCTGTCAGACGAATTCACCCGTTTACTGGACACTTACGGGCCAGAGGACACAACTGAAAATTTAGGTGTGCTTGTCGCCCCAGCGAAAATGTCCCGAGATGAGTGGGTCCGGGAGCAGGAGGAACTGAACAGAATTAAGATGAGGAAACAGACGCAAAAGGATAGTTGATGCCGAGAAGGCAAGATGAAGCTACCAGCAACGGCGCAACCGGCACATTCCGTCCAAAACTTTTTGTAAGCGCTGCACTTTATCGACTTGAGTGTATCCGCAATTAATCTAATACCCTGATCGCAGGTGCCCTATATGAGTCTGCCGGGGTTTAAGAACCCTGCAACCTGCGGCGGACATCTGCCGGAATGATGTCGCCTTTCAGTCTTATGGCTGGGAGGCGGTGATGCATGCCCTGACTTGACGGTTAAAGATCGTCGCGGTTGTCACGTTACAACTTCTTAATTCCCGGTAGCCAAAGCGGAGACGCTCCAGTGACTTTTCTTTTTTGATCGGGAGAAAAGTAATGGCTGGTTATAATATTAACGTAGGGGCGATCGGCGAAAATTCGATGATAATCGAAATTCTCTGGAACGGCAGCTCACCGGTTAATCTGAACCAAATCGTCAAGCAGGCCCCCAACGTTGATATCTTGGCCGCCAAAGGCCTTCAAAAGGTGGTATTGTAGATCAAGACCACTTGCCGTCACCGCCCTCAGCTTGAGGCATGCTTGGCTACGATCATGGCGACAATGTCTAAAAAATAATGAATGCCCCAAAGCAGATTTAATATTTTTGTCCGAATACTGAAAAAAATGACAAGGGATATTATATAATATCGGTAGATGGGGCCGAGCGTATAGCTAAGAAAACAGTAGAAGACTAGAAGAACACGCTCAAGAAGGATGGCAGCAAACGAAAGAGCTTCCCAGTCCATATCCGCTTTGAGTTCAACAGAAACCGGTCAGAGGTGAGCAATTACAATGAAAAATGGCAGTATTATAAAGACGCCTGGTCCCTCTGAATAGCCCCTAGATTTGTAGACACCTTGTTCCTTAAAATGAGGCAAGGAGATTAACATGTCTAAATCAAAGTTCAGTGACGATTTCAAACGCGATGCAGTTCATCAGATTACGGTACGCGGGTATGCGGTGAGTGAGGTTTCTCAGCGACTAGGCGTCAGTACCCATTCCTTGTATCTTTGGGTAAAGAAGTTTTCCAAAGCATCTGACGTCGACAGCAACGAGGATCATGCTGCTGAGAATAGGCGATTAAAACGGGAATTGGCGCGGGTCACTGAGGAGCGTGACATCCTAAAAAAGGCCACCGTATACTTCGCCAGAGATGCCAAATGAAGTATGCGTTTATTGAGGGGCATCGTCCGTTATTCTCGATCCGCGCGATGTGCCGTTGTCTCTGCGTTCATCCCAGTGGTTTTTATGCTTGGTTGAAGAATCCGCTGGGCAAAAGAGCCATAGAAGATAAACGACAGACCGAGCTGATCAAAGAGGCTTGGGAAGAAAGCGGGAAGGTCTATGGTTATCGTAAACTGCATGATGATCTGTGCGATCAAGGCGAGGCCTGCTGTCCAAACCGTGTGGCACGTCTCGCCCGATTAGCTGGTATCAAGGCTCAGATCGGCTATAAGCGCCGACCAGGCAAGTATGGTGGGAAACCGTCAGTTGTCGTGGATAACACGTTGGATCGACAATTTGACGTTGATGCACCGGACAGGTTCTGGGTGACTGATATTACCTACATCAAAACCTATGAGGGCTTTTTATATCTGGCAGTCATTATTGACCTTTATTCCCGTCGTGTGGTTGGGTGGGCAACGCACAGCCGCCAATATAC
>CAJXWA010000099.1 GCA_913062525.1 uncultured Alphaproteobacteria bacterium
TTTCGTTGGACGCAAACTGGTTGTTAACGTTTGTTTCATCATGGAAATAATTGGTAACAAAGAGTGATTTGAGTTCCCTGCACCACTTCGTTAGAAATAAGCTACGATAAAAACCGAATGGAAGTGTGCTCTATTATGATAACTTTTCAAAAGACCTTACGGAACAGCATCGGCTGTACTGGTGTTGGGGTTCATAGCGGAAATGTTGTAAATATGACCCTGAAACCTGCGGCAGCAGATACAGGGATTGTCTTTCGTCGGCTTGATGTTGCCTCTGACGTGTCCGATGTGCTTGCACATTATAATACGGTTAGTGAACTTGTTATGTGCACCACAATCGCAAATGAAGCGGGTGTGAAGGTTGCAACAATTGAACATTTAATGGCTGCTTTTTCTGGAAGTGGTATTGATAACGCCATCGTTGAACTTGATGGTCCTGAAGTTCCTGTAATGGATGGCTCCGCCGCACCGTTCATTTTTCTGATTGAATGTGCAGATACTGTTGAACAGTCATCTCCGCGCAAATACATCAAGGTTTTAAAAGAAGTTGAAGTTCGGGACGGAAACGCAGCGGCAATATTATCCCCAGGTGATAACGTATCTGTCGCGTTTGAGATTGCTTTCGATAACAAGCGGATCGGACATCAAAATTGCAGCTTCAATATGCGGAATGGGACTTTTAAAAATGAACTCTCAAGAGCTCGTACGTTTGGTTTCTTGAGCGAGCTGGAGCAGTTGAAGTCCATGGGTCTTGCCAAAGGCGGCTCACTTGATAATGCAATTGTTTTGAGCGGTGAAGACGTTCTGAACGAAGAAGGTCTTCGGTATCAAGATGAATTCGTTCGCCATAAAGCGCTTGATGCTGTTGGCGATCTATATCTTGCGGGGGCTCAGATTATTGGGCAGTTCCATGGATATAAATCTGGGCATGCCCTAAACAACAAATTGCTTCATGCCTTCTTAAGTGACGCAGATGCATGGTGCTATACATTGGAGGCGCCTGTTCGGGCGTCGAACGTTGGCGGAGCTTACTGGCCAGAACAACAAGCCGCAGCGCCGATTACTGCATAAATCAAAACTTCGAATTTGTTGGAATATAAAAAAGGCACGGAAATTTTCCGTGCCTTTTTTCGTTTACGCTGTTTTGCGCTTACGTTCACGACCCGCTAGGCTTTTAATAAGCCCGCTGACAGCAGAGCGAACTGCTGGTTCTTCAATTTCACTATAATTACGAACCAACTCAATTGTTGAACGGTTCTTTCCACCATGCTCGAGGGGAGAGCTGACGGTTAATGGTTCAAGTTGATCAAAGAAGTATGAGACGTCCACTTCGAGACGTTGGGCAATTTCATACAGACGTCCAGCGCTGACACGGTTTGCGCCAGTTTCGTATTTCTGTACTTGTTGGTAAGAGATTTCTAAAGCTTGGGCTAAATGTTCTTGTGTTAACCCCATCATTGTGCGCCTCTCCCGGATGCGCTCACCGACGTGGTCGTCAACTCGTTTGGCGAGTTTACTCATTAGCTGGTACCTTTCTGTAACTAGGGCCCTTGGGGTGCCCATAAACATTTACTATACATCGAACTGGTCTTACAGGGTTTCACTAGCAGATCTGTCGGTTCTTCTATAGGAAGAAGATCTGAAAATTGTATCTACCCCTGCTATTAATTTAGCACACTGACAGCAAAAAAGAAAATAGGATAAATACAACCTATGATAAAGTTAATTAAATTAGAGACTTAGAGTGTAATTTATCTAATTTAAAGTGTGGTTTTGCTGAAAAATAATGAAAAATTTTCACTTACTAAGAAAAAATCAAGCTGTGCTTTCCAAGGCGTGTATGATTGGATAAAATACATTCTAACGATTAGCTCCAATATGGATCAAAGTGATGGCGACATTTCGCATGAAAGCGTTTCAGGGAAAATCCCTGTCAGTTTTAATTTTTGCAGCCTTTGTAATGGCTGGCTGTAGTTCTGATGTCGCAGAGACATATCAGGAAGAGCCAGTGCAATTGCTGTACAACAGAGCGTTGGCTGATTTGAACGCTGAAAATTACTTTGAAGCAGCCAAAGGCTTCGATGAAGTGGAACGGCAACATCCGTATTCAGTTTGGTCAAATAAGGCCCAAGTGATGTCTGCATTCGCTTATTACCAAAGTAATAAATATGATCAGGCGATTTTAGCCGCCGACAGATTTATAGAATTACATCCGGGTAGCAAAGATGTACCCTATGCCTACTATTTGAAAGCTATTTCATATTATGAGCAGATCACAGGTGTTGGCCGAGATCAAAAAGTGACCCGACAAGCACTTGATGCGCTTGAAAAAGTGTCTAGACGATTTCCAAATACTGAATATGCTCGAGATGCCAGACTTAAACTTGATCTGACCCGCGATCACTTGGCTGGAAAAGAAATGGAAATTGGTCGGTATTATTTGAATACAAAAGAATACATTGCCGCCATCAATCGGTTCAGACAGGTCATAGAGCGCTATCAGACAACCACCCATGTTCCCGAAGCCTTACATCGTTTGACAGAAGCTTATCTATCTCTTGGTATTACGGATGAAGCGAAAACTGCCGCTGCTGTTCTTGGCTATAATTTTCCTGGAAGTGAATGGTATGAAGATAGCTATGCTCTTTTGGATAAAGCTTATTTGAAGCCGGAAGTTAAAGAAGACTCCTGGCTGACTAAGACTTGGAAAACAATATTTTAGGTCCCATAGCATATGCTAGCATCCCTATCTATTCGTAATATCGTCCTAATCGATAAGCTGGATTTAACTTTTGATCAAGGCTTGTGCGTCCTCACGGGCGAAACAGGTGCAGGTAAGTCCATATTGCTCGATAGCCTTGCCCTAGCGCTCGGCGCTCGCGCTGATTTGGGCTTAATCAGGGCTGGGGAAGATAAAGGAAGCGTATCCGCTGAATTTATTTTACCGGCAGGACATCCGGTGTTTGATCTGCTTGAAGATTTGTATGCAGAACAGAACGAACCCATCATATTACGCCGTGTGATTAGTGCCGATGGCCGTAATCGCTCAATGATCAATGATCAATCAGTGAGCACGGGTTTATTGCGCTCCGTCGGGGAGGCGCTTGTTGAAATTCATGGTCAAAATGCCGAACGCGGCCTGCTGGATGCAAAAGGCCATCGTCAGGTTTTAGACTTGTATGGCCAGCTATTCAGTCGCCTAAAAGATGTGGCAAAAAAATTCTCCAGTTTGCAGGTTTTGAAAACGGCTCTTACAAACGCTCTGTATGAAATTGAACAAGCCCGAGTGGATGAAGAATATTTGCGTCACGTTGTGGGAGAGTTAGAAGATCTAGCCCCTGTTGAGGGCGAAGAAGAGGAACTGGCTGCTTTGCGGTCGGATTTCATGCATGCCGAAAAAATCGCTGACGCCCTGAAGGATGCGCGTAAATCTCTAACTGAAAATGGCGGAGTTGAAGGTAAAATTAGAACTGCGACACGCGCCATTGAGCGAGTGGTTGAAAAGGCATCAGGGAAACTTGACGCTGTTCTAGATAGCCTTGAGAGGGCGGCGATCGAAATGGGTGAAGCGGCTATGGTTATTGATACCGTGGGCCGTGATCTTGACATGGATCCCTCTGGCCTTGAACATGTGGAAGAGAGGCTATTTTCTTTGCGGGCTGCCGCACGGAAACATAAATGCGAAGTCTCTGGCCTTATCCCGACACTGGCGGATTTTAAGTTTCGTCTAGCTGCTGTGGAACATGGTGATGCTGAAGTGACAAGGCTTCAAGAGGAGGTCTCTGCCGCTAGAGAAGATTTCCAAGTCGCTGCAGGTTCTCTCCGGGCAAAAAGATTGTCTTCTGCGAAATTAATGGATAAAGCGGTTTTGGCAGAGTTGGGGCCCCTAAAATTGGGAAGTGCCAAGTTTGAAACGCTGGTTCAAGAATTACCTGAGGAAAACTGGTCTGAAACGGGCATGGATAAGGTTGAGTTTCAAATAGCTACCAACCCCGGCAGCAAGCCCGGTGCCCTTATCAAAATCGCATCCGGCGGCGAACTGTCCAGATTTATGCTCGCCTTGAAAGTTGTTCTTGCTCGATCTGGTTCTGCACCAACATTGGTGTTTGATGAAGTAGATCGCGGCGTTGGCGGTGCAACCGCAGATGCGGTTGGCGAACGATTATCCCGACTTTCAGAAGAGTTGCAATTGCTCGTCATTACCCATTCACCGCAAGTGGCCGCGGCAGGGCGAGCGCATTGGAATATATTTAAGGGCGGCAGTAAAGTCACCACAACATCAGTCGAGCGGTTAAGTGAAGATGCGCGAAAAGAAGAAATCGCCCGCATGTTATCTGGCGCCAGTATTACAAATGAAGCCCGCGCAGCGGCACAAAGTCTAATCGAAGGGTAACTTTAAGATGGGTGAGCCCACTACAATGTCGCTTTTAGACGCGACTGCAGAACATCGCCGTTTGTCTGCGGATTTAAAGACACACAATACCGCCTATTATCAGAATGATGCCCCAAGTATTTCTGACGCTGAGTATGACGTTCTTTTGCGTACACTACGCGAGCTTGAAATCCTTTTCCCGCAACTGGTACATAGCGATAGCCCCAGTCAAACTGTGGGTAGTGCGCCTGCACGTGGATTTGGGAAGGTGCAGCACTCTGTCCCCATGCTCTCCTTGGATAACGCGTTTAATGGCGAAGATCTACGCGAGTTCGAAGGACGCGTGAGACGGTTCCTTGGCTTGGGGCCGCTTGAGGATATTGCTTTCTTTGCAGAACCTAAGATTGATGGATTATCGGCATCCCTGCGATATGAGAAGGGTGAATTTATTCAAGGCGCAACCCGTGGTGATGGGAAAGAAGGGGAAGATATTACTGCAAATCTACGAACTCTTCAGGATTTACCCCTTAATCTGGATGGCAGAGAAACTGCTATTCCTGAAATGTTCGACGTTCGCGGCGAAGTGTATATGTCCATTGCGGACTTTCAAGACCTCAATCAAAGGCAGGTGGCACGGGGATCAAAGGTATTCGCAAACCCAAGGAATGCTGCAGCAGGATCACTTCGTCAGCTTGACGTTGCTATCACGGCTTCAAGAAAGTTGAAGTTTTTTGCCTATGCTTGGGGGGCCGCCTCGGATGTTGGTGGTGCAAGTCAGTTCGAAGTATTGGATCAGTTCTCCAAGTGGGGTTTTTCCGTAAATCCGCTATCAAAAGTTTGTAAAAATATGGCAGAAGCCATTGACGCTTACCGCAAGATCGAAGAGTTGAGAGCTAAACTGGACTACGATATCGATGGTGTTGTGTTTAAGGTCAACCGCCTTGACTGGCAATCACGCCTTGGTTTTGTGAGCAGAAGTCCCCGCTGGGCCATCGCCCACAAGTTCCCGGCAGAAAAAGCAACAACAACGGTTCAAGATATTGAAGTGCAAGTTGGGCGTACGGGGGCGTTAACACCTGTTGCCCGGCTGGATCCAGTAACAGTGGGCGGCGTTGTGGTCTCAAACGCGACGCTCCATAACGAGGAAGAAATTCAGCGTAAAGATATTCGCATTGGCGACACGGTTGTTGTTCAGCGCGCCGGTGATGTTATCCCGCAAGTTGTCGAAGTCGTATTGGATAAGCGGCCGGAAAACACCGAGCCTTATTTGCTGCCAACCATATGCCCTGTATGTGGCAGTCATGCGGTTCGCGAGAAAAATATTGCCACAGGCAAAGACGATATTGTTCGGCGGTGTACTGGTGGATTGGTTTGTTCGGCACAAGCGGTGGAAAGATTAAAACATTTTGTTTCCCGGACCGCTTTCGATATTGACGGTCTTGGCGCAAAACAAATTGAATTATTCTATACGAGAGAATTGATTAAAAGCCCTGTGGACATCTTTACTCTGGAAGAAAATGATCGAAAGTCACTCCAGAAAATAAAGAATTTTGATGGATTCGGCGATAAAGCCGTACGGAATTTGTTCAGCGCAATCGATGATCGGCGCAAAATTGATCTGGACCGGTTTATTTATGCCCTTGGTATTCGTCATGTAGGGCAGGGTAACGCCCGCTTGCTTGCTAAAAACTATCTGACACTGGATGAATTGCTAGAAGTGTTTAGCCCGGAACAGACTGAGCCTGGAAAGATGTACGTAGATCTGCTCAACATTGATGGCATCGGAGACGCGGTTGCTGATGCTGTTAAGGAATTTTTCTCTGAAGAGACTAATCGCAAGCTTCTTGCGGACCTGGCGGGCCAAATCAAGATCAATAGTTTTGATGTTCCTGACGATGATAGTCCCGTCAGCGGTAAAATAGTCGTTTTTACCGGATCACTTGAATTGATGAGCCGGGCAGAAGCCAAAGCTCAAGCTGAAAACTTGGGCGCAAAGGTTAGTGGGTCCATTTCAGCTAAAACAGACATATTAGTTGCTGGGGCAAAAGCCGGATCGAAACTCAAAAAAGCGGAAAGTCTCGGTGTCACAACTATGACTGAGCAAGAATGGGTGGAAATGATCGGACAGAGTTAAGATCCCGTCCGATCGATCACACTAGATGGGGGCTGTCGCAGTCTTTAGCCATTTCAGGGTTGTCTCTCCGACAAACGGAGAGACTTTCTCCCAAACATTCTGATGGTAGGCGTTGAGCCACTGTTTTTCTGAATTGTCTAGTATCTCAGAATTGATGGTATTCTTGTCGATGGGTGCGAAAGTCAGTGTTTCAAATTCCAGTATAGCCCGCTCAGCCCCATCGGGTGCATCTGCTGCTTTTACTGCAACCAGACTTTCAATGCGGATCCCGAATTCGCCTGTTTTATAATATCCTGGCTCATTGGATAAAATCATACCGGGCCGTAATGCCACTGGCGACGGCATCTTTGAGATACGGTGCGGCCCTTCATGAACAGATAGGTAGCTGCCCACGCCATGACCGGTCCCATGATCATAATCGAGGCCCTGTTTCCAAAGGGGCATTCTTGCAAGGGTATCAAGCTGACTTCCTGTTGTGCCAATTGGAAACTTGGCAAGGGCTAACGCGATATGTCCTTGAAGGACACGAGTGAAACGATCTTTCATTTCCTCCGTTGGGGTTCCAATTGCCACTGTTCGGGTAATATCCGTTGTGCCATCCAAATATTGGCCGCCACTATCCACAAGATAAAGGTTTCCAGCTTCCAACTTACGGTTAGTTTTAGGTGTGACGCGATAATGAACAATAGCGCCATTGGGGCCAGCTCCAGAAATGGTAGCAAAACTCGTATCTTTGAAGTTTTCCCCTTCAGAACGGAAACTGTATAGTTTCTGTTCTGCGCTAATCTCATCCACCGTTCCTTTTGGTGTTTCGATGGACAACCATTCAAGGAACTTAGTAACAGCAACGCCGTCTCGTATATGGGCATTCCGGGTGCCGGCGAGCTCAGTTTCATTTTTTGTGGCTTTAGGGAGCAGGCACGGATCGGCAGCACGGGTAATCGTTGCGCCGGCTTCCACAAGCTTATTCACGATCCATTGGCTAGTTGTTGCAGGGTCGATCTGAACTGTTTGACCTTTTAGTGCTAACAGTAGTTCTGAAAGTTGATCCGGGGCATGAAGGCGAACACCATTTCCCAAATGAGCCGATAAGTCGGTCGAAAGTTTCTCCGGTGGTAGGAATAGATCGACAGTTTGATCTTTTCGTAAAATGGAAAAGCCAAGTGCGAAGGGTGTGCTTGGAAGATCAGCCCCACGAATGTTAAGAAGCCAGGCAGTTGCATCGGGGAGAGTGTGAACCACGGCATCCACATTGTCTTTTGATAAAATATCGGCAATTTCAGCGCGTTTATCTCGGCTCGATTGACCAGAAAACTGATCCGTATGGGGAACCACTAAAGCCAATGGGGCTGGTGGTCGATCATCCCATACACGGTCAATAGGGTTTTCTGAGAGTGATTTAAAAATTAGTTTAGATTTTCCCAGTGCCGCCTTTAGCGCTGTGACGCTGCTTTCAGTATGGAGCCACGGATCAAATCCGACGATCTCATCTTCCTTCATATTATCAGAAAACCATTCAGACAATGTGACTTGAGGGACGTTGCAAGGCTCAAATAGCTGAACATCCACTTCCTGGCGAACCTGCAATGTATAACGACCATCCACAAAAATTGCGGCCTTGTCTTTTAATACGGCCGCATAGCCTGCAGATCCCGTAAACCCTGTTAGCCATTTGAGACGTTCAGATGATGCCGGCGCCGCTTCCCCATGAAACTCATCATTTAAGGGGACGATAAAAGCATCAATTCCCAGGGAGATCATTTCAGCTCGTAAATCGGCCAAGCGTAATTTCGAATTTTCAGGCGATAAAACAGTTTTCCGAATATCCGCAGCCAGTAGACGGCGAATCTTTTTGACCAGCTCATCCAGCTCAAGTGACCGATCGGGTAAGAAATGATCAAAAATATAGTCACTATCAGTTCGTATGGGGGCCGCCGCTGCTGCCATAAGTTTAATTTTTAAGTCGCTAAATTTAAGATCACTCACTTCGGAAGCGATCAACTTCTCCAATTTCTTGAAGGCGTCGTTCAGTGTTTCAGACAATGTTTTTTCCCATATATTCAGATGGTTGCCTTCCCATTATGACCCATCTTGAAGGTAAGTTCAATTGGAGCTATGCGTTTTCTGCAATGCACCATTTCGAACATAGCGGGCATTTTTGGCTGGTAAGTGGTTGTTTTTTATTGTGTGCAGTGCAATATACAATCCATCAGGAACAGTTGCTTAGGAGATCGTGATGTTTACGAGAAACGAAAAATATGGCCAAGCGTTGCATTTACAGTATGGCTCTACTCCAAACACGGCAGTAAAGGCAGTCGGAGATAAATCGTCGATTGTTAAAAGCTTTGTGTCGTTTTTCAAATCACGACGTAACGCAAACGAGATAACGGCAGAAACCAATTGTCTGGATATGACAATGGATCAGGCTTTTATCAATCGCGCTGTTCTACAAGAACTTAGAAATACCGATGCTGCCGCCAATGAAAATGGCGCGGCTCATTTACAAGAAGAAATCGCTTAATTTACCTGACCCGGACCGAGTAGTCAGGCAGTGAAGGAGACTAAAGATGTTTAGCTTTACAGAAAAAGACCTTGATGCAGTAGCATTGTTGAAACCAGTAACCGCCAACAACAACAAAATCAATGTTGATGCAGCTATCGCCGCAGCACATAAAGCCCGCAGCGAGCATATGTTCAATATGATCGATGGTTTGTTTACTGCTGTTGCAAAACTCTACACAACCTATACCGCGAAACAGACTGCTATTGCACAGTTGAACGCTATGTCTAACAGAGAACTTTCTGACCTAGGTGTTTCCCGCAGTAACATTAAAAACGCTGTGATGGGTGAAGTTGCTTTTAAAACACCTATTAGCGCTCGTGTTAAGAAACTATTTTCAGAACTGAAGTCTTCTTTCGAAGGATGGCAGCGCCGCCGGGTTGGATATGCATTGTTGATGGCAATGGATACACGTCAACTCAACGACATCGGCCTGACACGCAGCGGAATTTTGGCCGCCATGAATAGCGAAGGCGGCCTTGCAAACGACAACCAGTTTGCAGCAAACAACAACGGTGGCCGTAAAGTCAGCTAACCGATATCACGTTAAAAAACGACGCAAGAAGAGTTCGGTATTTATACCGGGCTTTTTTTGTATCCTGCGTCATTACCTACTTAAAACTAAGGTATGCCATTCTCCAAAAACGTAGCGTTTACGGAGAGATAGCCCGTGTAGGCGATAGGCATTACGAACCATATTTTCCTGCTTGCCGAGTAATCCCGATAGAACCAGTGTCCCGTTACGCGCAAGGGCACCTGATATTGAAGGCGCAAGGCTGACCAGCGGCCATGCAAGTATATTTGCAATGAGCAAATCATAAGGGCCTTTGCTTTTCAACGTTCGATCATTTAGGCCTGTAGCCTCAATCGCACGAACCATAGGGCCAATCCCATTTTTCCAAGCATTTTCAAGGGTGACTTCTACGGCATCTGGATCGATATCACTTGCCATTACAGGCCGGCCCCAAGCCTTTGCCGCAGCCAATGCCAAAACACCAGATCCACATCCCAGATCCAGAATGTTCTGTACATCTGTTGATTTTCGTAGGTCGTGCAAGGCGTTCAGGCAGCCATATGTGGTTTCATGCAAACCTGTACCAAACGCCCGGCCGGCATCAATTGTTAGATCATGCATGGCAATTGATTTATGTTTTGGGTCGTGAGAGCCATGGATGTAAAATCGTCCGGCTTTTACAGGGCGGAGTAGCTTTTGACTTTCAGATACCCAGTCTTTTTGAACAAGCGGGGCCAAAGAGAATTCAAGATCTGTCGGTATTTGCGAAACAACCCAATCTTCGGGCTTTTCTGCGAACAGAATATCTAATTGCCACAAACTTCCGTCCGCCACAACCTCGGTGAAGGAGGCCGTTAGCGCGTGATCTTCAAAAAGAAGTTCGAGTTTCTGCGCATCGGGGAGGGGAAGTGTAACTGATAGCTGCCACAGATTATTGGCGTCAAGCTGGGTCGACAAAATTTTCCATCACTTTCTTGGTTCCTGCTTTATCAAAAGCGATTTCCAGTTTATTGGCATCTGCCGCTAAAATGCGGCCATATCCAAACTTCTGGTGAAAAACTCGATCACCGATTTTCATCCCAGTATTTCCAGAATTAACCGGTTTAGAGCTATTATCCGTCATTTGTTTGTTTTGTGCAGCCCGTTTCTCTAGAATACCAGATAGATGGGACGCTGTATTTGTCCGCCAGCTCGTTTGAACAGCCCCTTCACTAGATCGGCGAGAAGACAGACCCGCTTCACCTTGCTCTGCAATATGTTCAACCGGTAGTTCATGGACAAACCGGCTGGGAAGAGAATTCTGCCACTGTCCATGGATTTGACGATTGCTCGCATGGCTGATGTAGCAGTGTTTTTTCGCTCGTGTGATTCCCACATAGGCCAGTCTGCGTTCTTCTTCGAGAGCTTTGACACCATTCTCGTCGAGAGCACGTTGGTGAGGAAATAAACCTTCTTCCCAACCTGGAAGAAATACGACTTCATATTCGAGGCCTTTTGCAGCATGTAAGGTCATAAGGCTGACCATTTCCGCATTGATATCTTGGTTGTTATCAACCACCAGTGCGACATGCTCCAAAAACTGATTGAGATTGTCATACTCTGTGAGAGCTTCCACCAACTCTTTCAGGTTCTCAACTTTGCCTTCGCCTTCTGTGGATTTGTCATCCTTCCACATTTGCAGGTATCCGCTGCCATCAAGCACCATGTCCACCAATTCGGAGGGGGAGATGAAATCCTTTTGCTCGCGCCACTGCGTGAAATTCTGTGACACTTCGGTCAAGGCCGCGAGGGATTTCCCCTTAAACAGGCTGTGTTCAACGGCATAATCAGCACTTTGGGCTAGTGATAGGCGAAGATCACGGCCAATAGTCCGCAGGGTATCAAGTGCCTTTGGGCCTAAACCTCGTTTTGGTAGATTGTAAATTCGCTCAAAAGCGAGATCGTCATTTTGTTGATTGATTACCCGAAGATAGGCAATCACATCACGGATTTCCTTGCGTTCATAAAATCTGAGGCCGCCGATAACCCGATAAGTAATTCCGGCTGAATTGAAACATTCCTCAAAATCTCTGGTTTGGAAACTGGCTCGGACGAGAATAGCCATATTGTCGAGGCTAATTCCCTTTCGCTGATGGTTTTCAATTTCTTCTGCAATCCACCGGGCCTCTGTCTTCCCATCCCAGACACCATTGAGAATGACTTTTTCTCCGTCATTATCTTCCGTCCAGAGCGTTTTTCCGAGGCGACTTTCATTCTTCGAAATCAGCCCTGATGCAGCCCCAAGGATATTGGCAGTAGAGCGGTAGTTGCGTTCAAGGCGAACGACTTTTGCGCCGGGGAAATCATCTTCAAACCGAAGAATGTTACCCACTTCGGCGCCGCGCCATCCATAGATGGATTGATCATCATCGCCAACGCAACAGATGTTTTTATGCTTTTGAGCAAGGAGGCGTAGTAAGAGATATTGGGCAACGTTTGTATCTTGATACTCGTCCACTAGAATATAGCGAAAACGGTTCTGATATTTTTCAAGAAGATCAGGGTGGGCTTGAAAAAGTGTGAGAGGATGTAGGAGTAAGTCACCGAAATCACAGCAGTTCAGCTCCTGTAGGCGGGCTTGGTAGATTGCATATAATGCTGCAGCGCGCCCATGGGCAAAACCTTCTTCGCCAGCACTTTTGGCTTGTTCTGGGCGAAGACCTTTATCTTTCCAACGATCAATAACAGCCGCTAATCCGCGGGGCGGCCATTTTTTGACATCTACACCTTGCTCAATCAAGATTTGTTTAAGTAGGCGAACCTGATCATCTGGATCCAATATGGTGTAATTGGTTTGCAGTCCTACCATCTCGGCGTGACGACGCAAAAGCCAAACGCCCAGGGCGTGGAACGTGCCAAGTTTAATCTCGATTGCTGCCGGGCCAATAATTCCTGCAGTTCGTTCGCGCATTTCCTGCGCCGCTTTATTGGTAAAGGTAACGGCAAGTATCTCCCACGGTTTTATATTCCGTGTATAGAGAATATGGGCCAAGCGTGTGATGAGAACCCGAGTTTTCCCAGTTCCTGCGCCTGCGAGAACTAAAACGGGGCCATCAGTCGCTTCCACAGCGGCGCGCTGTCCCTCGTTTAAACCGTTCAGATACTCAGTATCGGGGGCTTGTGGTGTGGGGGATGC
>CAJXWA010000100.1 GCA_913062525.1 uncultured Alphaproteobacteria bacterium
TTGATGCCATAGGTTCTTGCTTATCCAAATACTCACTACAAACTTTCAGTTTAAAAAGTTGTTTTGGCGTCCGAACGCCCCGCAGTGAATGTAGACCAGCTGTTTCAAAATGCTCCTGACAATGAACGGCGTGTTTTGCAAACTCACCGGACAAAATAACATTTGTAGACAGCGCGTCACAAAGACTTTCCATACGGCTTACTTCATTAACAGCAGAACCCACAACAGTGAAATCCAATCGGCTAGAAGATCCTACGTTACCGTACATGACTTCGCCCACATGAAGAGCCACATCTAGCCCCATGGTAGGTTCGTCTTTCTCCTCCCGGATCACATTCAAAGCTGCGATACCTGACATCATTTTCTGTGTCGCCATAAGAGCCGTTTTACAGATATCCGCTTCTTTTCCGTCTTCAAGGGAAAATGTTGCAAGCATCCCATCCCCCATAAACTTCAAAACCTCACCGCCAAAATCAGTAACCGGATCGGCCATTCGCTCCAAATATTGATCAAGCGTTGAAACGATGTCTTCTGGCCGAATTGCATCTGTCAGTGTAGTAAAGCCTTTCAAATCCGCAAATAACAGGACCGCATTTATACTTCTTGCCTTGCCGCGGACGATTTGACCAGACATGACTTCACGAGCAGTCTCCCGCCCCACATAGGTTTCCAGAACGGTTCCAGCGACTTCGAAGGATGAAATGCCCTTGACGGCCAACGCAAATAACGGAACTGCACGCCGCAATATACCAAAATCACGCTCTGTAAATCCGCCTTCACGACCTGAGGCCCACGACGTGATCAAGCCATAAGCTACATCACGTTTATGATCTCGCGCACCCCAACCAAAGTCAAAAATCTGTCCAAACCAATCAGTCAGCCCTTGTTCTTTAAAGTCAACCAGCACAGGAAAATCCAGACTATCGTCAGTCTCAAGTCTTCGGTGCATGAATTTAATACTATTTCCAAGCATGTAGTAGAAGGGGCTAGAGAACCATCCCTCTCCCGGCTCTTCGCTATGTAGAAGAGATGTATTCGTAACGATGCCTTCGCCAGTTTTCCAAGTATACATGAATGCACTTACTTGAGGGTGCAACGTTGTCAGAGCCATATTTGCCCGAATTAAATTAACATCGAGAGCTTCTAGGCGCTCACATAAGCGGGAGAGCAAGACTTCCACACTAATGCGCTGCATTCCTGCATCAATCAACCAGGCAAACAATTCCTCTTCCTTGCTATCCGAGGGAAAATGCGAACAGCTCGAAATAGTACTGATATCAGTATGTTCCATAAAACAGCTTTCAGAAATATTGAAGAATTCGATGCAGGGTGCCTTGTTTGCATATAAGACGACAATATCAAATTAGAAGGGCTTGCGCCAAATAAAGTAAAATAAAATAATTGTTTGATTATAAACAATCTCTATTGCTTAATCTTATCATTATCTGAGATAATATACCATAAATCGGAAAAATTGGTGACCTCACTTTATTGTGAGGCAAAGCGGGATAATCATGGCGCAAGAGCTGAAGAAATATTGGAAAAACTATATTGATAGCCAGTGGGTGGATAGCCTGAGCGGTGATAGTATCGTTGTGGAAAACCCCGCAACGGCCCAACCGCTTGCTGAAGTTGCCCGGGCAACAGAAAAAGACGTTGATATGGCCGTCGCGGCTGCGCGTCGATGTTTCAATTCTCGCGAACTCTACAACATGCGGCCAACCAACCGTGGTGTTTTAATGTTCGAAATTGCCCGCCACATCACCGAAATGGCTGATGAAATTGGGCTTGCTGAGTGCCTTGACAACGGAAAGACACTCACCGGCGGTAAGAATGAAGCTTTGGCTGCTGCACGTTACTTCACCTATTATGCTGGCCTCGCGGACAAACTCGAAGGCCGCATGATCCCGCTTGGCGCCGATTATATAGATTACACAATCCCCTCCCCGTTTGGTGTATCTGCCCAAATTGTACCTTGGAATTTCCCGCTGCAAATTGCTGCACGCTCGGTAGCCTGTGCACTTGCAACTGCGAATACTGTCGTTCTTAAATCCCCGGAACTCTCTCCCCTATCGACTTATTTTATCGCAGAAGCCTGCGACCGTGCCGGCGTCCCTAAAGGCGCCGTGAATATTATCTGTGGCTATGGTCATGATTGCGGCGCATCATTGGTATCGCACAGCGATGTTGATCACATTGTCTTCACAGGATCTTTAAAAACAGGCCAATCAATTTTGCGAGCAGCGGCCGAACGTGTGCTGCCTTGCATTATGGAACTCGGCGGAAAATCTGCTGGTGTTGTCTTTGATGATGCCGATGTTGATCAAGTTATCAACTCCAGTGCCAGCGGTATCTTTTCCAATGCAGGGCAAGTCTGCTCGGCGCAGTCCCGGCTCATCGTACCCACACGCCTACGGGATGAAATCGTTGAAAAACTTGCGGCTAGAGCAAATAGCCTTTCTGTTGGCCCAGGTATTGATGGAAACGACATTACGCCGGTTATATCTGGCGCTCAGGCAGAAAAAATCGAAGGAATGTGCCAAGCGGCAATTCAGTCCGGTGCTGAGGCTGTCTCTGGCGGTCATAAATCTAAAGATCTTGCTGGGCATTTTATTGAACCCACTATTTTCTCAGGTGTTACCAAAGATATGGCTATCGCCAACGAAGAAGTTTTTGGGCCGGTTTTATCTGTTCTCACTTATGATGACGTTGAAGAAGCAATCTCTCTAGCCAATGGCACTGATTATGGTCTTTGCGCAGGCGTCTACACAAAAGACCTTGCCATGGCTCACTGGGCGGCGGATCAGCTGATTGCTGGACAGATTTTTGTCAATGAATGGTTTGCAGGCGGCATCGAAACCCCGTTCGGTGGCACGAAAAGATCCGGCTACGGACGAGAAAAAGGACAAGAGGCCTTGCAAAATTATGTCCAAACGAAGAATGTAGGCATCCGAATTACTTCTGGCGGTGGCGGACGCCCCGGAGGCTGATTATATAAGATTTTAGGGAGACATTTTATGGCTGGAATAATCGACGCCCGTCTAGCAGAACTTGGCATTACATTACCTGAGGCAGCAGCCCCAGCCGCAAACTATGTGCCTTACACGATTTCAGGTAATCAAGTGTTTGTTTCCGGGCAGGTTCCTTTCGTAAATGGTAAATTACAATATATCGGAAAAGTTGGCGTGGATTTCACCACAGAGGATGCCGCTAAATGTGCACGAATTTGTGCGCTAAACATCCTAGCCCAAGTCAAAGCCGCTTGCGGTGGCGATTTGGATCGTGTTGTGCGTTGTGTCAAACTTGGCGGTTTTGTGAACTGTGTTGACGGATTTGGTGAACAGCCAAAGGTTATCAATGGGGCATCAGATCTAATGGTTGAAGTCCTCGCCGATAAAGGCCGTCACGCCCGTTTTGCCGTGGGAACCAATGCACTTCCAATGAATGTTGCTGTTGAAATCGATGCCATTTTCGAAATCAGCTAGCGCGCAAATACCGGGCTGGCTTACAAGCCAGCCAATTGCACATCGAGGATTACATGATCTGCAAGGCGGTATAGCTGAGAACTCACTATCGTCCTTTCAAAAGGCGATTGATGCAGATATTGCCATCGAGTTTGATGTCCATTTATCAAGCGATGGACATCCGGTTGTATTTCACGATGCGACGCTGCAAAGAGTTGCAGCTGACCCCCGCCACTTGGCCGATGTCACAGCGGCAGAACTTCAATCACTCAACCTATCGGGCTTTACGGATACCATTCCGCTTTTATCCACTGCATTGGAGATGGTGGACGGACGGGTGCCGTTAGTTATTGAGATCAAAGCGGCATCCCCGAAAAATCGGAAGAAACTCGTACACGCAATCTGGAAGACACTCGAAACCTATTCCGGACCTTTCGCAATTCAAAGCTTTGACCCGTTTGTATTAATAGAATTTCGAAAAATTGCGCCCCATGTCCTTCGCGGCCAACTGGCGACGAAATCGGCCCCGGATCATTTATCCTTTCAGAAAAGGATGATCATTCGTCACATGCTTCTCAATAGATTTAGCAGGCCACATTACATTGGGTATGATATTAAACATATCGCACAGAGTTCGGTGCAACGCGCTGTAAAACCCGGAATGCTGCTTCTTGCTTGGACTGTGGATAGCATGGCCGATTTAGCAACAGCCAAACAGTATGCGGACAATATTATTTTTGAAAAACTGCCCCTGGAACTCATCCGGAAGCGTTGATCAGTAAAACTGGAATAAATTCCTATGTCAGATAGATACAGTGTTCGGCTCCTAAAAAGCATTGATGAAGTTTCTGCAGACAATTGGAATGCATGCCTTGAAACCGATCACCCATTTGTAAAATTTGAATTCCTTCATGCTCTTGAAAAAAGCGGATCAACGACAGCTGAAACAGGTTGGATGCCACAACATCTAATTCTTGAAGAAGATGGTGTTATGGTCGGTGCGGCGCCCATGTATCTTAAAGGACATTCCCAAGGTGAGTATGTTTTTGATCACAGCTGGGCAAATGCGTACGAGCAAGCGGGCGGGCGTTACTACCCCAAACTGCAACTGTCCGTTCCGTTCTCCCCTGTAACGGGTCCGCGTTTTTTAAGCCCGTCCCATGAGAAGCAACAAGAACGCAAAACTATGCTTGCGAAGGCCGTTCAAGAGGTTGGTGTTAAATACGGACTATCGTCAGCCCACATCACCTTTTTACCGCCTGAAGATTTGGGGCTACTCGAAGAGAGTGAATATCTCATTAGAACTGGTGAACAATTTCACTGGCTCAATAATGACTACAAAACATTTGACGATTTTCTAGATCAATTATCATCTAGAAAACGAAAAGCAATCCGAAAAGAACGACGTGGTGCCAATGCTCCCGATTTGGAGTTTGAAGTTTTAAAGGGCGACCAAATCACATCTGAGCATTGGGATGCCTTTTTTGAATTCTACATGGACACAGGAAGCCGCAAATGGGGAACCCCGTACCTCACTCGTGCCTTTTTTGACTTGCTGTGTGAGAGCATGCCAGAGAGCACTCTTCTTTTCATGGTCAAAAGAGAGGGCTGTTATATTGCCGGTGCATTAAATTTAATAAGTTCCGATTGCCTTTATGGCCGCTACTGGGGATGCATTGAGGATCATAGGTTTTTACACTTCGAAACCTGTTACTACCGGGCGATCGATTACGCGATTGAGCATGGCATAAACAGGGTTGAAGCTGGCGCTCAAGGTCCTCACAAACTCGCTCGCGGATATTTACCCACTAAAACTTATTCAGCTCATTGGATGCAAGATCCAGGATTTCATCGCGCGGTTGCAGATTTTCTAAAGGCGGAAACCTCGGAAATGGAAGCGGAAATCAACTATTTGGAAGGCTTGTCACCTTTCAAAAAATCACAATAATCTCGTCATCGTTTGACGTTTTATTTCTCAAAGCTAGTTATTGTATAGCGCCTAACATTAGTGTAACGTCGATTTAACGTTTACGTTAACGTAAAGGGCAAGATAAAAAGCAAAAAGAACTTTTGGGAGAGAGATAAGCTTTATGAGTGAGCAAATTACACAAGATCCGATCTATAATGCCGTTGCTTCTGACGATTTTCCAGCAATGTTGGACCCAA
Source organism: uncultured Alphaproteobacteria bacterium (assembly GCA_913062525.1). Taxonomy (GTDB): domain Bacteria; phylum Pseudomonadota; class Alphaproteobacteria; order Sneathiellales; family Sneathiellaceae; genus Sneathiella. The sequence continues at coordinate 5,631 of CAJXWA010000100.1, forward strand.
ATCGATATAACACTAGAACCGACGCATTTGACAAAATAATTTCCGCGACCCATGACCATTTCTGGGATCCATTAGATCCAGCTTATCTTGATTTCAGCGCTCCTTTCGACATTAAAAAAGAACTTATTATGCCACGGGAAACCATTCCTGAGCTGCATAGTGCAGTTGCTGACAAATTGGATGAAGGTCAACAAATCCATCTCGCCAATGAAAGTGTTCGCTGGAGCCTGTCGGGAATTTTGCACGGTGAACAAGGTGCACTTTCGCTAAGTGCAAGCCTTTGCCATATCTTACTTGATCCCGGCGCTCAAGAATATGCGTCGAACCAAACTCGCGAAGAGGCTCGTCACGTGACCGCTTTTAGCCGTTACATTCAAGTTCGTTGGGGAAGCCCTTACCCAGTGGGCGAAGGCCTTGGTGGATTGCTTAAAGAACTTGTCGGCGCAGAAGAAGTTTACAAAAAACTCGTCGGTATGCAGATGTTGATTGAAGGCCTTGCAATGGGTGCGTTTGCAAGCTTCCATAAACAAACTCATGACCCTCTCCTGAAACGCTTGACACAACTTGTTATGACCGATGAAGCGTTCCACCATAAATTTGGTAAGATCTGGGCTGACAAAACTATTCCGAGCCTAACGCCAGAAGAACATAACAAAGTCGAAGACTGGGCGGCACGTTGTTTTGAAACTGTCTTGTTCAACTTGATGAACATTCGCCAGAAACAAGTTATTTACAAACAGTTTGGCCTTGATTGGGAATGGGTTCGTGACGCTTGCCGTGAAGTCTATACCGATAAGGATCGCAGGGAAGCGCTGAAAGATTCCACGAATATTTTCCGCGTGTTGGTCAAGACACTTTTAAATGCCGGGATTATCACCGACAGAACACGCCCCCTTTACGCGCATTGGATCGATATGGATGAAATCAGCAATGAAGGTGAAGACATGGTTGGTTACGCAATTGCCGATGAAGGCATAGAGTTTTTGAAAGAAATCAATCAGGGACGCCGTGTCATCGGACAAAAATAACACCCCAGTTTAGATCAAAAAAAGAGCCCCTTAGTCGGGGCTCTTTTTATTTATCAACTAGGCTTCTTCGATGTCTTTTTTGACATCTTTAGATTTACCTTTTTTATCTCGGTCTATTTTCTCTCGGTCGCCAATTTCTTCGGCACTCTCAATAGTAAAATTCAAAGAACCATTTTTAAAGCCGATAGCAACATGACCGCCTTTTGCGAGTTTACCGAACAGAAGTTCTTCAGACAGTGGCTTCTTAATATGCTCCTGAATAACCCTTGCAAGAGGGCGCGCACCGTTTAGACGGTCATACCCTTTTTCAGACAACCAAGACGCGGCGGCATCATTAAGAGACAACGTCACATTTCGATCCTGAAGTTGAGTCTCCAGCTGCAAGATGAATTTTTCAACAACGCGAGAAACCACTTCAACTGGCAGCGGGCCGAACGGCACAACGGCATCAAGCCTGTTCCTAAACTCAGGTGTAAACAAACGTTTGATGGCTTCTTCGTCTTCACCTTCGCGAACATCACTGCCAAAACCAATGGCTTTTTGGCTCATTTCCTGTGCGCCAGCGTTCGTAGTCATAATCAGGACAACGTTTCTGAAATCCACATGCTTGCCGTTATGATCGGTCAGCTTGCCATGATCCATCACCTGCAACAGGATATTGAACAGATCCGGATGCGCTTTTTCGATTTCATCCAACAACAAAACTGCATGCGGTTGTTGATCGATGGCATCAGTGAGCAGACCACCTTGATCATACCCTACATAACCAGGAGGGGCACCGATAAGACGGCTAATTGTGTGCCGTTCCATATACTCAGACATATCAAAGCGAACCAATTCAACACCAAGGATAGATGCCAACTGTTTTGCAACTTCTGTTTTACCAACACCCGTCGGGCCCGAGAACAGATAATTTCCAATTGGTTTTTCTGGCTCACGCAAACCGGCACGGGCAAGCTTGATAGCGCTGGATAAGGCTTCAATCGCAGGATCCTGACCAAAGACAACACGTTTCAGGTCAACATCGAGTTTTCTCAAATCTTCAGTATCTTCTTTACTGACTGTTTTCGGTGGTATGCGCGCAATCTTGGCGACCACTTCTTCGACATCTTTAACGCCGATTGTTTTCTTGCGTCGACTTTCCGGCTTCAACATCTGAGCCGCGCCAACCTCATCAATCACGTCGATGGCCTTATCAGGCAATTTCCGGTCGTTGATGTATCTTGCGGCAAGCTCTACTGCCGCCTTAATAGCATCGGCTGTATAACGAACCTTGTGATGCTCTTCGTAATAAGGCTTTAGACCTTTCAGTATTTTAATACTGTCGGGAATACTTGGCTCGTTCACGTCAATTTTCTGGAACCGGCGAAGCAATGCCCGATCTTTTTCAAAATGACTGCGGAACTCTTTGTATGTGGTTGATCCAATACAACGGATGGCACCACTTGCCAGAGCTGGTTTCAATAGGTTTGATGCATCCATCGCTCCGCCGCTTGTGGCACCTGCGCCAATTATCGTATGGATTTCATCTATAAACAGAACAGCATTATCCATGCCTTCAAGTTCTGTCATGACTGCCTTTAGGCGTTCTTCAAAATCACCACGATAACGGGTTCCAGCAAGCAACGTTCCCATGTCTAGCGAATAAATAACGCCGGCCAAAAGAACCTCTGGAACTTCACCATCAACAATCCGCTTTGCAAGACCTTCTGCGATGGCCGTTTTACCAACACCCGGATCTCCAACGAGGAGAGGATTATTTTTTGAACGACGGCATAGGATTTGAATTGTCCGGTCAACCTCGTCCTGACGGCCGATGAGCGGATCAATTTTACCCTTTGCAGCTTTCTCATTTAAATTCACACAATAGGCGTCAAGAGCTTCAGATGCTGTTGATGCACCTCCAGCTTCTTCCTCATGACCTTCTTCTGCGTCAGATTTGAAAGCGCCGTCTACACCGCGAATGACACGCGGTATGTCTTTTCCGGGGGTTTTAGCTAATCCATGACTAATGTAATTAATGGCATCCAAGCGCGTCATTTCTTGTTTTTGCAGAAAATACGCCGCGTGGCTTTCTCGCTCAGAGAAAATAGCCACGAGAACATTTGCACCCGTCACTTCTTCTCGGCCAGAACTTTCCACATTAATCAAAGCGCGTTGGACAACTCTTTGAAACGAGAGTGTTGGCCGGGCTTCAACGAAGCGATCCATGACCAAATCGTCCAACTCATCCGTTATGAATTCATCGAGGTCTCGTCTGAGGACTTCTAGATCCACATTGCAGGCCCGCATCACAGATGCAGCGTCCTGATCTTCGGTTAGAGAATAAAGTAAGTGTTCAAGCATAGCGAATTCATGACGGCGCGATGTCGCCAATGCCATGGCACGGTGTAGGCTTTCTTCAAGAGCATTTGAAAATCCAGGCACTATTCTTTCTCCATTGTACACTGTAGAGGGTGCTGATTACCGCGCGCGTACTCAATAACTTCCGCAACTTTAGTTTCAGCGACTTCATAGGTAAATACGCCGCAAACGCCTACCCCTTTTTGATGAACATGCATCATTACTTGTGCGGCCGTCTGTTCATCCATTCCAAAGTAGGATTGCAGGATGTGAACAACAAACTCCATGGGTGTATAATCGTCGTTTAACAAGACTACACGCCACAAAGATGGTTTTTTCGTTTTGGTCTTAGTCGCTACTCCAACACCCGTTTCAGAGTCGCCATCGCCACTTTTTTTATCATTTCCGCTGGTCATGTTATTCAAAGAACCACTTTTCACATTACAACAAATACGTCGAATTATTTTCAATGGGATTTTTTCCCCACAGTTACATAAGTAGAGATCATAACAGGAAATTCAAAAAAAATGATAAACAACCTTGTTGTTTTATAGAAAAAAATCAAAAAATGTGATGGTGGGTATCAAAATCAAAGCCTTAAAGAAAATCAGGCAAACACTTCCCCGTCCAATAGAAGCCAATTATGATCCCGCCAAATAAAAAAGGCCCGGACAATTAAGTCCAGGCCTCTTAAAAACTACTTTGGTGTACTACTCAAATCATACTATGCACGATTTAGAAATTTATCCATGCTTGTTGCATACTGAGAACCGAATGGCTCCATCAGTGCTTTTGAAGCTTCAACGAACATAGAGTTCAATTTTTTAGTTTCGCTAACGAAAGTTTCTACAGAAGTGCGGGCATATTCTGATTGAAGTTCGAAAGCTTTTTGAGCGTCATCGGCTTCAACAACTGAACGCGCTGCTGTGAAGTAAGCGTTTACGCTTTCAGAACCAAATTCAATAATTTCAGCGCCAATTTTTTCGCCTTTTTCAGCGACTTCAGTGCTAACTTTCATCAGCTGATCTGTGTTGTCTTTATCAAACATAGGGACGTCGCCTAAATACTTTGTTGCTTTCTCAACTTGAGACTTGCTGTCTTTAATAGCTTTTTCATATGAAGACCGAAAGGCATCAGTGCTTGTTTTAAATGCGTTTTCAGCAACCTCTGCACCTGACACAAATGCGTCTTGCAGAGTTTTGGTATTTGCCGTTAATAGGACTTCGAATTCTTTTGCAGCACTTGCAGTATCGGTTTTAGCTTGCTTCGCTGTTTTGGTTTTAGTGTTCGTCATAATGAACCTCATGAATAGTATTCCAAAATAATGCTGCACTGCAACAATGAGCTCAATATATGCATAAAAACTACTTTGTCAACACTTATTGTGCACTGCACAAATCTTACAGAAATAACAGTAACTATTTGAAATGACTATAAATATCAGAAAATAATTTTCATATCTTTCGGTTTTTAAATTTTTTATTCGCATACTGCTAACATTTTTTCAGTCAAGTAAGACAGGGGAGCTCATCAGATCCACCGAGCGTTCCCTCCTCTCAGTCATATTAAATTAACAACAAGCGTGTACTCTAATATAAATCACTGTATAAATTGGGTGCGTTTATATTTTTTGCAATAGAATCAAAGAATTGTTCGAATTTGTTGGACATGATTCGTTGGTTTTTTTACACTCTAAATTCAGGCAGGTTATCTTTAGTGACCCGCGTCTTCTTTTTTGCAATTGGAATCGAGTATTCTTGTGGATAATACATTGAAAACAAACCACAAATTCGAAAAAAATGAGTCGCTATTTTCTAAAGGTGTATTCTCTCTTATTGGCAGAGGCGGTATTCTAGCCGCCATTTTCATGACAACATTTATCATTTCGACGCTTTACTCTTCAGAAAGTTCAGCGAGATATGCATCTGTTGTGATGGATAGCCGGACAGGCCAAATCCTATTTTCAAGAAACGCCGACAAGAAACTATACCCGGCCTCCTTAACAAAGATCATGACGTTATACATGACATTTGAGGCCCTCAGTACTGGGCGCCTAACTCTCGGCAAGAAGCTTCGTGTTTCTGCACGGGCTGCGGGCCAAACCCCTACAAAGTTGGGTCTCAAAAAAGGCGGCACCATAACAGTTAAAGACGCGATGTTTGGGCTGATCACAAAATCAGCCAACGACGCTGCCACGGTACTCGCGGAAGCCATGGCGCCAACTGAAGCTGCGTTTGCGCAGAAAATGACGAGCCGGGCACGCAAACTTGGTATGAGCCGGACAAGTTTTCGGAACGCCAGCGGCCTACCAAACCGACGCCAAAAAAGTACCGCACGTGACATGGCCCTCCTCGGCGCCGCAATGATCCACGACTTCCCTCAGTTTTACCAACTTATGGCAATGCAGAGTTTTAATTACCGCGGAAAAAAATACAAAAACCATAATAATCTGCTTGGAAAATATTCTGGCGCTGACGGCATTAAGACAGGCTACATTCGCGCATCCGGCTTTAACTTAGTTGCATCAGCCAAACGGGGAAGCAATCGTTTGATCGGCGTCGTATTCGGCGGTCAGTCTGCAAAAAGCCGCGATCGCCACATGAAGAAATTACTGGATAATGGTTTTGATCAAATGGATAATATACGCCCGTTTGTCATCCCAAGACCGAACCGTAAGCCCGCCAAAATCGCACTTGGCTCATCTCATAGTGGAACACCAGTTCTTCGAACAGCATCAATTACCACTCCGACACCAAAGAAAGCCTCTCCCGCTATTTTGGCTCCCTTGCGCCCCACAAACAAAACATGGGGCATTCAAGTTGGAGCCTTTTCCCGGCCAGGCAAAGCCAGAGACCAACTAAATCTGGCCGCCAGTCGGTCAAATGGCCTGATGGCTGGCAAGAAATACAACATCTATCAAGTCACGCAAAAAGGGACGCCGATTTATCGCGCCCAAATGATCGGCTTTAAAGAAGCTGAGGCTCGGGCCCTTTGCCGGAACTTACAACGGCAATCCATCACCTGTTTCATTGTTACTCCTGAAACAGGTAATCTGTTGCGAGTTGCCCAAAACTAGCTTCCGGTCAGTCTTACCTAAAGCGTGTTGAGCGGTATTTTTAAATATGAGACGCCGTTATCATCGGCCTCGGGAAAAGCCCCTGCTCTCATATTAACTTGGACCGCAGGTATAATAAGAACAGGCATGTCCAGTTCTTTATCGCGCCCACATCTCATTGCAACGAACTCATCCTCACTCACACCATCATTAATATGAATATTGAGCTTCCGTTGCTCGTCCACCGTCGTCTCCCAGCAATAATCTCGGCCATTGGGTCCATAATCATGGCACATATATAGGCGCGTCTCACCGCCCATTGAGAGAATTCGTTTAATTGAAGCATATAGGCTCGCCGCGTCGCCGCCCGG
>CAJXWA010000101.1 GCA_913062525.1 uncultured Alphaproteobacteria bacterium
GGATTTGTTTTGTTGATTACATAGACGCGGCCTTTACGGCGTACGACGCGGCAATCACGATGACGTTTTTTCGCAGACTTAAGCGAGTTAATTACTTTCATGACACAGATCCCAAAAAACCGTTCTGAATTTGAAGGCCGGACCATACTGGCCCAGTTTTAGTCTGTCAATGAGGAAAAGCCCGTTTTTTAAGACTTCTTACAGCTCATTGACCAAAAATATGTTTAGAGAATTTCAGCAGGCACCCGTGCATAGACCCTGAATACCTTCAGAGCCCCAGATTCCATGGCTTGTACACGTGCAGTCCAAAGCTCACCCTCACGCAACACCCATTCATGTAAGTGACCGCTTTTTCCGCCACTACTGGTCAGCGTCGCATAGGCTGCAAAGGCTTTAAGGACATTTGCCTTGTATTCCGCCGTTGTGTCTTCTGCAATACTCACTTCAAAGCCCGCCTTCGTCAGTAAAGACCGAATCTCCTGAACATTCTTCATATGAGGCATATTTGGCTCAGCAGCCATCCATTTAACAATGGCAGGATCATCCGCTGAGGCATCATCAAGCATATAATCAGACATCATGAATTGCCCTTCGGGCTTCATCATTCCGTGAATGCGCCGAAAACAATCCAGTTTATTTTTGACACAAAATAGAGCTTCTGAAGAATATGCGACGTTTGCCGATTTAGGCTTCGCTTCGAAATTTTCGAAATCCACATGCTTGTATTTAATATACCGCGTAAGGCCTGCCATTTTAGCCAAGCTTGAGCTGGCTTCCACAAGCTCATCGCTTTCTTCATAGCCATCAACATATGCGTCGAACTCTTCGACAACCCAATGCGCAAAACCGCCTAAGCCAGAGCCCAGCTCAGCAATACTCATTGTTTTGTTCAAGCCCATTGGATTTGTGATCCGCTTTTTAGCGGAATCGGGGATGCATCTAGTCATCCCGTCTCCAAATAGGGTTACAACGGATTTTTGGCGGCTGACAGACCACCCTTGAACCGTAGGAGGGCCGTCATCTGGCGGCAAATCATCTTGAATGGTTACGACTGCATTTGATTTCTCATGCAGTTCGTACCCGTCCCACCACAACTTAAGCCGCGCCTTTAAAGGCAGCTTTCCGTCATTATCCTGTCTTGGATCGCCAGCTTCGGCTTCCATTGCTTACAAACCTTTTTACTTACTCTAGCCAGTAATAATTACTCGCTGCGACTCTACTACCAAAATAATGCCAGAAAAATATTAACTGTATGTAAATTACACAATCGTTTATTTACTTGCATTTTGTGAAAGATATTCATCTCGAAGCTCACGCTTCAAAACTTTGCCAATAGTGCTTCTTGGTAAATCCTCACGGACAACAATCCCTGAAACCCGCTGCGTTTTCCCAAGGCGACTATTCACCCAATTTTTTATCTCTTCTTCTGTATTAAATACATTTTTTTCTAGGACAATCAACCCAAGCGGCGTCTCGCCCCACTCTTCACTTGGAATAGCAATAACAGCTACATCTGAAACTGCAGGATGCTTTAACAGTTCAGTTTCAATATCAGCTGCATAAATATTAAAGCCGCCAGACAAAATCATGTCTTTTTTCCGGTCGAGAAGGTACAGAAAACCATCTTCGTCCAAACGCCCCATATCCCCGCTTTTATAAAACCGGTACCCATCCGGTGACATCCAGATCATGGCATCCGTTAAATCTTGTCGCCCATGGTAGCCGGTCATCATAGCGCCAGAGCGACCAACGATTTCCCCGACCTCACCAATGGGTAATTCAATCCCATCATCAGTCACAATTCTGATCTCAGCACCTTCGCCGGCTTTACCCACTGATGCCAATTTATCAGGAAACTCAGATACAGAAAGTACGGTTCCAATACCGCCCTCTGTTAGTCCATAGATTTCAATCATCTTACCAGGCCAGCGCTTTAGCGCATCACGCTTGGTATTTTCACGCAATGGCGCACTGGTGGAAAGCTTAAGCTCAAAACTATCCAGATCAAAATCATCAAACTTTTCAAATTGAAGGATGCGTTGATATTGAACAGGAACAAGCATTGTATGAGTTGCCCTATGCTCTTCGGCCAGCTGCAAATAGCCTTCTGTATCAAACTTTGGCATCAGAACCACACGGCCACCCAGCGCTATGGTCGGCAGAAGCGCAACAAGTGTCGTGTTTGAATAAAGAGCTGTCGCAATCATTGTAACTGCGCCTTTATCCAATCCCATAACTTTGAACCGCACCACATGCTCGTAGCGCATGTTATGGCTTTGCTCAATCCCTTTGGGAACGCCCGTCGTGCCGGAGCTATAGATCAAATTGAAGGCATCCTCTGGATGAATATCAACAATCAAGTCTTCTGTTGAAGCTCCGTCGATGACATCATCAAATTTTTGCCAACCGTCTCCTTCGAAATCAAAGGCAATATAGTCATCATCAGATAGACAGCTAATATTGCCCTTAAATTCTGAAATAAGGTCGCGAGTTGATTTTGATGCAAACAACAATTGCGACCCACTATCTTGCAGCATTCCAGCCAACTGAATAGAAGATGCCATGCCTGACAATGGCACGATGCATACTCCAGCTTGTAACGCACCTATAAAGACAGTGATATAATCAATGCTGCTTCTGGCAAGAACTGCGACTTTGTCGCCCCGGCCCAATCCTCTATCTGCCAACATATTTGAGACTTTGTTGATCTGGGAAATGAGATCACGCCAAGTGACCCCGACACCTTCAACAGTCAAAACTTGTAAATCGGGATTTTCTCTTGCTGCTCTTTGTATCAGCCTTGGAAAAGGAACAAACCCATCATCCTCATTGAAATCAAGGTCTGTCCCTTTGTTTGGTGCCGGCGTTCCGCTCATGTCATCCTCCATAAATTAAGAGCCGACAGAATAGTCACTCAGCGGAAGATTGCCAACGTTCATTATTTAAGAGGCGAAATACCGCCTTTTTTCTTGATAGAATTCATGACGGTCGTCGCCATTAATGTACCCGCTGCCTTATCAATGAGATGCGTACTTTTCTTGAGCATCCCAAATCCATCGCCGCCGCCAGCTACATAGTCGTTTGTCGCAAGCGTGTATAATTTGGTTTGACTAATAGGTTCTCCAGCAACTTGAACGTTGGAAATCCGGTTACCTGCGGCATTTTTCACATTGATGTCAAAACTCACACCCACAAAATGCCCGAACCGACCTGCGCCATCTTCAACTTTCGACACACTATGTTCAAGCAATTCGATCATGTTTGATCCGCTGACTTCAACTAAAACAGTGACATTACCAAAAGGAAGTTCCCGCAAAATATCCTTACGGGTCAAAACACTTCCCGCCTCATATTGCCGATCCCCGCGGATACCCCCGCCGTTGGTAAATCCGATATCAGCGCCGACCTCTTCTTTCATTGCAAGTGCAACAAATTGGCCAAAAGTCCCTTGTTTTGTGCGAACGGAAATTCGACGTGTATCAAGGGCCACATGTGTTTTTCCAACTTCAATATCCAGCTTCTTATCCAGCAGTTTCTCAAATGCTTTGGTCATTTCAGAAATCTGCATGTTTGGCGTTACATTTGAAGTCGCTAAAATTTTCCAACTCGGAATGACTGAAAGGTATTTTTTACCTCGTTTTTCTTTGCGCTCTACATCCAGATCCAAAACACCTAGGTACCGTAAATCAGATCCAGCCTGCAAAATGACAACGCCATTTTCGACAGATGCAAAGGTTCTGTGATCGTGGCCGCCCAGAATTGCGTGCAAGCCAGAGACTTCTTTTGCCAGACGGATATCATCAGCTAAATCCATATGGGTTATGGCGACGAAAATTTCTGCTCCCTGTTTTTTCAAGTCCACCATTGCGCTGTTCGCCGCGGTAACGATATCTTCGAATTTAATATTTGCGCCCGGAGATGACAAACTAACGGTTTCAGGCGTTACTGTTCCAAAAAAGCCAACCTTAAATCCGCCCACTTCTTTTATGAAAATCTTTTTCGCGCCAAGATCAGCAGCTCCGCCGACGACCTCCACATTGCTCGCAAGCCACGAGAAATTTGATTGTGCAATTCGTTCTCGCGTGACGTCTGGCCCAAAATCAAATTCATGATTTCCAAGAACCGCAATATCAACTTTCAACGCGTTGAGCATATCCACCATTTCAACGCCATGAGATAACCCTGACATCAACGAGGGTGAAATGAGGTCACCTCCAAAAGTCGTGATTGCACCGCTGGAGCGCATCCGTTCAGTCGCAATGAGGGTTGCCAGTTCTGGAAAGCCGCCATACCCCCTCTTACCGGAAATTTCTCCCATATCATTTGAATGTAGAAACGTGATTTTTGTGCCTTCCGCTGATACCAAATGCGACGTCATCACCAAGACAGCAAAAGCCACGAGCGATTGGAATAGTCTCGATACCATTTTCAACTGAACAAACATTTCCTTAGCCCTCCCCTATTTAAAGATACCAAACTGTATGAAAAAACGAGGGCCACCGCAATTCCCATTCCCATATTGATAAACTTTCAAGCCAGCCTATAGTTGCCATCTAAAATTAATCGCGTGAGGATAAAAAGTGTTTAGCCTACATCCAAGACTAAAAGCGGATACATTTCTGGTGAAAAAACTGCAGACAAGCAGTCTGTATTTGATGAATGACTGCAGATACAAATGGTTAATCTTAGTGCCCGAAATTGCAGATCTATCTGAGCTTCATCAACTGAACGCCGCTGAATTTGCGTCGGTTATGAATGAGATAAAAAAAACCTCACAGCTATTAGCTGACTTATATACACCGAAGAAAATTAACGTTGGCGCACTGGGTAATATGGTTGACCAACTCCATATCCATGTCATAGCACGAAACGAAGATGACTTTGCATGGCCCGGCCCTGTTTGGGGGAATGGCAATTCAATTCCCTATACAGAACAACTCCGCGCCGAAATCACTAAAACTATTATTAATAAATTAACTGGTTAATTTTTTCCAATCAACCCAGCGGCCGTGAAAATCTCCACGTGCCAACTCATATGTCTCTCCTGCTGGCCATAAACTCAACATTAGAGCTGCCCCCGGGCCTTTTCCATCTGCTTCAAGACTTAACCAAGCTAGAGGTGCATCCTCTGTCGCTAACGCCCCAGCGCGCTGCAATATTATTTCCCCTTCCTTCTTCTTATCTTCGGGGAAATATTGCCAAGCAATTGTATTATACACAACATGAACAGCGCCCTCATATGACTGACTAAGGCGGCGTTCCAGCCATGAAATGGCGTCTTCAGCCTTGATTATGTTTGTGGATTTTCTGAAGGATTCAATTGCCTGTTTTGTGCGCAGTACCCGATCATCCTGATCCGGCCAAATATAAGATAGCAAGCGCCTACGCTCTTGCTCATCTTCCAGATCCACCGGTAATAAATCGCAACCGTCTCGATCAATAACAGTGATTTCCCGAAAAATTGGGGGCTCGCCTTTCCATTTTGGCGAAAGATGAACGGCTGATGCCCCATTTCCCCAGCTTTTATCCGCCAAAGTATACCGGTAGGTATCCCATATGAGATTAAGGCCTGCGCTCGCTCCTACTTCCGACATAACAAAATTTGAAAGCCCCGTTTTATCTGCGATCGCTAGAAACCCCGGCACAATAATTCCAGATCTGCGAACTTCATTTGTTTGGGGAGGGCTCTGCAATCTTTTTAGGGCAAAACTCGTATTGCGACTAATTGCTTTTTCAATCGCATCCCACAGAACGAGATCTGTGCAAGGAGCCGAATTAGGAGGATAGACGGCAACCAGTTCAGGATCTAACCCTTCTAACACAATAGCATTAAGCGTGCCGGCAAGCCGAAGCGGAACTGACGCACCCGATGGGCCCAAGTCGCCCGGCCAATTCACGACTAAAGCCCAAACATCTCCTAATTCCGTGACGTTCTTGGAAATAACAGTTAGCACTCTGGCTGTAAAAGGCGACCCTAAATCTTTGCAAGCTACTGCTTGGATGCGTAAAGCCGATTGAAAATCCTCGAGGGCCATATTTTTCCCTTACCTTATCAATAGTTTGGTAATATTCATTATTTATAAACGTAATTTAGCATAATTTACTTACAACAAACGAACTATAAGATGTGGTAACAAGTCAGTACAATACTAGGGTCATGTATATGAGTGGTTTCTATTTGGTTTTTAGTCTGAGCTGGGCGATTGGTTTACTTCTCCTTTCTGTGCACTTCTTCAGAACTTCAAAAAAAATTCCTTCAGCAGAAACACCAATACAACTCATCGGATTTGGATTTCTTGGCCTTTTCATCGGGACGTTACTGCTCATACTCAGGGTCAATCCAATCCTCATTTCAACGTTCAATTTTTCAGTCGAAATACTGCACCTATATTACCTATCCATTATATCTTATACAGTTGGCTTCATCTGCCTCGTAGGCGGCATATTCAAGCTGTTTAAATATATTCGCGAGCATCACTTTCTGGCTGAAAAAATAACGGACCTTCAGGAGAAACTGTCCCACCAAAACGAACTTTTAGCAGAGCAGTCTCGGGATTTGGAAATCCGGACCATCGACTATTTGGAGCAGCGAGAGGCGGCCATTGAAGCTGATCGTTCAAAAACAGATTTTTTGCGTAACGCCAGTCATGAAGTCCGAACCCCGATTAACGCAATAATTGGGCTTTCTGAATTGATCGCAGAAGGAAACGTTAAGGATGAAGATGAGCTAAAAGAATTTGCTGGAATGGTGATTGACTCAGGTCGAAAACTCCTAACTATTTTTGAAACGTTACTTGAAATTGCGCGTATCAAGTCTGATGAGTATGTTGCTAACCCCCAACCCGCTAACATTCGGGAGGTTATTGACGAATGTGTGGCTCTTTGCCTTCCCAAGGCTCATGCAAAAAACATCAGATTCCAGCACCTTCCTGAAAAAAATGAAGATATATCGGCAATTTTTGACAAGAAAGCTACCTATCAGATTCTTGTTCGGTTAATCGGAAATGCATTGACCTATTCGCCTGCGTTTACAACCGTTACCATCACAATTGACCAGTCAGATCACTATTTTACCCAAATCAGAATTTCAGACGAGGGACCTGGCATTGAACCATCCAGAATCAAAGATGCTTTTGAAGTCTTTGGAAGAGCCGAGAGCTGGCAAACTCGCGGTGACGACAGTACTGGACTTGGTCTGGCATTGTCAGTAAAAATGGCGAATATTCAGAATGCAAAATTGCAAATTGAAAGTGATGGCAAGTCAGGAACTACTTGTATTTTATCGCTGCCATCCCTGAAGCAAGACAGACTTAAGGCCGTTTAAAATCCTACCAAATTCAGCTACCTTTTTTGCCGACTGCGAAATTGAATTTCACGAATATAACTTTCACGTGCCTGCTGAAACATGTTTTGAATTTCAATATCGTTTTCAGAAAACACTTGTTTCAGCGCAAGTCCTCTCAATATCATTAAGAGAGAGGCTCTCCAGTCCAACAATTCTTCGTCACTTTGATCGTAATCTGCAAACAAGGCAAGCCACTGATCATCGCGGGCCACTTCCAAATCGCTCAAGGCCTCTGCAACTGTTTCTTTTAATTCTGGATCCAACCGCCCATGTAACGCCAGTTCAATAAAGACAACGTATCTGTCGCTTCGGTACCCTTTCCAGTACAACTCAACAATACGTTCTAATCGTTCAGTTTTATCCAGTACTGATAAATTAGCTTCGTCAAGTTGGTCCCCGAGGAAATACACGATATTAGCGACGACTTCACGCAACAGGTCTTTTGGGTTTTTAAAATGATATTGGATGGCCCCGCGCGTGAGGCCCGCAGCTTCTGCAACTTTCGCTGTGGTGAAGTTTTGCATACCTTCATCGCTAATCAAAGTTACTGCGGCTTCAATTAACTTGGCCCGCGTCCCCTCGCTTCGCTTTTGCTGTGTCCGCCGGGGCGGCACCTCTGGTCCCACTTCATTCATTCCAAAATTTCCAATTTATATTCGTTTTTCGCCCGTTATCGATCAAGCGTTTACGTTGAAGTCACGTATATCTACGCAATCCTACAGAATTACCGTTGTTTTTCAACACCTTCAAAAATAATTCGGTTTTTGGAAAATAATTCGGTTTTTGGTCTTGAATCATTCATTCGTGAATGATAGTATGTTTTCAACAATAAGAATAAAGGGGGAACTGGTCAGTGCAATGTGTTCGTCTAAAACCCCCATCCTTAGTGTTCTCTTCCTAACTGGAATGCGAGAGACTTCTTTTTAAGTACGACCTTCATCTGTGGGATCTAGATGTTTCATACTTGTGCTTTTCATTATGCAATGCCTCCCCTGGCTAAAAAGTTGTCTTTCGCTCTTTTTTCTCAAAAAAAAACGACCTCTCAAAAGAAGTCGTTTTTTATTCACCCAATAAGCTCAAACCTTAGCCGCGGCATTTCACCAATCGAAGCGGTGTGTATTCAACAGCGACTGAACCATCCTGCTTGGTTACAAGGTTCCTTGTTCGGACAAGGCCTCGGCCAGCCTTACTGCTCAGACGGGATTCAATCACTTCGCATTCCACATGCAAAGTATCTCCCGCAAACAACGGTCCCTTTACATTCAGCTCCATGTTCAAAAATGCAAGACCGGTATGCTGCATAGTCGCTTGAACAAGCAAGCCTTCTGCGAAAGAATAGACCAGCGCACCGGGCGCAACCCGTCCTGTGATATCCTCTGATTGGGCAAGATACTCAGTATTCATGAACAGGACTTCTTGCATCCCTGTTGCGTTGATGAAGTTGACGATATCAGCTTCAGTAACTGTTCGCCCGATTGTCTTAAATTTACGCCCAAGAGGCAGATCTTCAAAATAGAGACCAAGTCCTACCGTTTCCATTATTTTCTCCGTATTCTTTGTCATTGCCTAATCTGCGAAAGCAAGTTTACCAATTATATTGCGTTGAATCTGATTAGTTCCTTCAACGATTTTGAGAACTTTTGCATCTCGGAAATACCTGCCGATGGGATATTCAGATGAAATTCCGGCAGCCCCAAATAACTGAACCGCGTTTTCAGCAACAACCATGGCTGTGTCTGTCGCAAATAGTTTAGACATGGCCGCCATACCGGCAAGCTCTTTTCCGCGCACGCCAGCGTTTACCATTGCCGCCGCTTTATAAACCATCAAGCGAGCAGCCTCAGTTTGCGTTTCCATATCTGCAACCATCCATCGGATGCCTTGGAAATCAGAGATCGGTTGTCCAAATGCTTTGCGTTCTTTAATAAATGCCTTGCTGTGATCAATAGCGCCTTGGGCCAACCCAACAGCCCGAGCGCCAATATAAGGGCGGGACTTATTAAAGGCCTCCATGACAATTTTAAACCCTTTGCCTTCAGCACCTATTCTTGCGCTATCAGGAACAAACACGTCGTTCAAAAAGAGCGGATTAGAGGGAACGCCGCGAGCGCCCATTTTATCTTCTTTAAGTCCAACATCAAAACCGGGCGTATCTCGGTCAATAATGAACATGTTGATATTGCCGGTCCCACGTCCTTCACCCACTTTTGCAGCGACAAGAATAAAGTCAGCCATTTCAGCGTTGGTGCACCAGATTTTTGCACCGTTAATGATGTAGCCGCCATCCGTCGGAACGGCGCGGGTTTTAATACCCGCCACATCAGAGCCACTTTGCGGCTCGGTTGTCGAAAACGCACCCCGAAGGTCTCCAGAAGCTAGTCCCGGTAAATATTTTTGTTTTTGCTCATCCGAGCCGCCGGCTAGAATTGCACCAAACGGCAACCACTGAACCAAGAGTAAATACGCCGTATTATAACAAACACGCCCAAGTTCCTCGATGGCAATACAGCACGATACACTATCTTCTGTTCCGCCATATTCTTCTGGAAAAGGTAATGTGAACAAGCCAAGTTCTTTTAGTAAATCGAACATATCTTGAGGATATTCAGCTGTTTTATCAATATCGTTTGCACGCGGAGCAACCTTTTCGATCGCAACCCGGCGGACAAGATCACGCACAGCCTGCTGATCTTCAGTTAAATCAAAATTCATTTTGGATCTTCTTCTTTCAATAAACCGCCAACTTTGTGGCATAATCTTCTAATTCGAATCTCAGAAGAGGGGCAGGTTAGAATTTTTACAAATCGCCCTGCCTCTTGTTTTTTTCTTACTATTGCAAATGATGATGGGTTCATCCAATATTATAAATTCACTTTCAATATATTTTATGTATCTATAGATCATGCCCGATATTCGTCAACTTCGTCAGTTCATTGCCGTCGCAGAAGAAAAACATTTTAGAAAAGCTGCGGAACGCCTGAATATGACCCAACCGCCCCTTAGCCACTCAATCCGTAAATTGGAGGAAGAGCTCGGCGTTCTCCTGTTGTCTCGGACGAAAAAGAAAGTTGATCTTACTCCGGTGGGCGAGGTTTTCCTGCGAGGCGCCATTGATACTGTCAATAAACTTACTCAGCTAGAAAGCGATACAAAAAGAGCAGCTGCGGGCATGATAGGGCGCCTTAAAATTGGATTTGTCGGATCAGCGATTTTTGAAACCCTCCCCCTAACCATTCGAAATTTTAGAGCGGCATACCCTGATGTAGAATTGGTACTTGATGAGATTTCAACGGTTAATCAAATTGTAGCCCTTAAAGAAGGTAAAATAGATGCAGGGCTATTACGGCCCCCCGTCCCGGCGGAAGGTTTGTTTGATATTGAAAAGATACGAACCGAAACTTTGATTGCGGTCATACCGGAGAACCATCCCCTGGCTGATAAATCCAGTATTGACCTATCGGACTTAGCTGATGATGGCTTTGTCATTTTCTCTCCTGACATATCACCCAATTTACATACACTTGTAATGCTCGCCTGCCGCGAAGCCGGTTTCACTCCGAGCATCAGTCAGACAGCACCGCAAATTCAAACGCAAATCAGTTTGGTATCGGCAGGTCTTGGCGTAACACTTGTCCCGCGCTGCGCACAAAACATCACCTACCCCGGTGTTCTGTATAAACCCTTAAACAGTCCCGGAAAACATATTGAAACATCAATGGCGATTGCCCGGCAGCGCGATAATGAGAATGCGCTTTTAGATGCATTTATTCGCATTTGCCGAAACACGGACACCCTGTGAGTGGTTAAATTCGTTGAGAGCGGCAGTCCATTGCCGTATAAACAATAAAAACAATAAAAAGGCAGACAATAGCATGACGACATACTCTCACATTGAAGCTCGCGTAGAAAACAACATTGGCCATCTTGCGTTAAATGATCCAGAAACATTGAATTCAATGACTGCCGACATGATGAAGGAACTGATCGCAGTTCTGGATATATGGGAACAGGACGAAACAGTTAGAGTTCTTGTATTAGAAGCCAGAGGGCGCGCATTCAGTGCCGGTGCAAATAAAGATTTTCTCCAAGAAATTCCGGCGGTTTCCTCCTTTGATATCAAAAACATTATTTATCGCCATTTTGCTGGTGGCACAAAAAAAATACGTGACTTTCCAAAACCAACTATTGCTGCCATGCGCGGTGCGGCAACTGGCGCCGGCCTTGAGTTGGCATTGGCCTGCGACTTCAGAATTGCAACAAAAGACGCCATGCTTGCTGAAACTTGGATACACCTAGGCCTAATGGACCCGCTTGGCGGCATGTCAATTCTACCGCGCCTAATCGGGCTTGCCAAAGCAAACGAACTGCTTCTACTCGGTGAACGCGTTAGCGGCGAGGAAGCGGAACGCATTGGGTTGGTCAACCGCGCCGTCGACGATGACGCCCTTGAAAACACTGTTTTGTCATGGGCAAAACGACTGGCAAACGGCGCACCACTAGCGCTTCAAGCCATGAAGGAAGGCATCCGCCGTGGCCTTGAGCAGGCACCTGATGCTATGGCGACACATAACATCAGCATCCAAAGTCAGCTTATCCATACAGAAGATTTCAAAGAAGGTGTCCGGGCCCTTTTCTCAAAAGAAAAACCTGACTTTAAAGGGCGCTAACATTGCCCCTTAAAGCGGCATTCTAAACCGCAGAGGCCATGTGGCAGGCTTGATTAATTGCCCGCTTCGCATCCAATTCTGAAGCCTCGAAAGCGCCCCCGACGAGGCTAACTGACAGACCATCGGCTTGCAGTTCATCATAAAGACTGCGAAGCGGATTTTGCCCTGCGCATACCACCACAGTATCGACGTCTAAAATCTGCAGCTGATCGCCGATGCGAACATGCAGACCCAAGTCATCGATTTTCACATAATCACATCCGTTGATCATTTTCACGTTGCGCCGTGCAAGAGCTATCCGGTGCGTCCACCCTGTGGTCTTGCCAAGCCCCCGACCAACTGGCGTTAATTTTCTCTGCAACAAATAGACCTCGCGATCTGCAGCTTCAACTATTGGCTCAACGCCCG
>CAJXWA010000102.1 GCA_913062525.1 uncultured Alphaproteobacteria bacterium
TTGCTGAATTCTTGGCATCTGATCAACTGGATAAAATTCGCCAATGTGCCAGTGATACTTGCGATCTATATTTTGTAAATCAATCTCGAAATGGACGCCGACGGTGGTGTTCTATGTCAACTTGCGGGAACCGTGCAAAAGTAAATGCATATCTGAAACGCAAAGAAGACTGAAGAACGATTTTATATCATTGAATGAGGGTTTTTATGTCGAACGCTGATGTTCCTGCTGATAGTTTGTTAAGCGCTAAATATGGCCGTGCCTCTTATCAAGATTGTTTTAGCGCTTCCCTTGATGCGTCAGACGCTCGAGGTCCAGTAGGGCTCTTTTTCGGATTACTTCATCCGGCACCAAAGTGGGTTACAATGCTCATGACGATCCGCAATTTCTGTGTTCAGTTTGTTGGGCTTAAATCCACAGATGAGAGCGCTTTTGGAATTCAAAAGCCCGAAGCGGAATATGAAGTTGGTGATAAAATTGATTTTTTCAAAATCACCAATCTGTCAAAAAATGAAGTCATCGTAACAGCGCACGATAGTCATCTAGATTCATTTTTTTCCATGTATATCAAGGAATCTGACGGGCGGCGAGAAGTCTTCATGACTTCGGTAGTGGAGACAAAGGGGCGACTTGGAAACATATATATGTTCGTTATCGCCCCTTTTCATAGATTGATTGTCAGGCGCTCGTTAAAGCGCCTGTCATCTTAAGCCGTTTGCTCGGCTATTTTACGCAGCTCGTTTTTTTGAACTTTACCCATGGTATTCCGCGGTAATTCGTCAACAACGAAGACTTGTTTTGGAACTTTGAAGTTGGCTAACTTATCTTTTACAAATGCGATAACTGACGCTTCATCGATTTGACTAGTGTTGTCTGCAACAACGAAAGCCACAACGGCTTCACCAAAATCGGGGTGCGGACGTCCAACAATTGCGCTTTCTAGTACGCCGCCCATTTCATCTAAATAGCTTTCGATTTCTTTGGGATAAACATTATATCCACCGGAAATAATGAGATCCTTAGATCGACCGACAATACGAAGATAACCATCATCCCCAATACGTGTCATATCGCCCGTGATGAAGAAGCCGTCGTCTCTGAATTCTGAAGCCGTTTTTTCTGGCATTCTCCAATATCCCTTAAAGACGTTTGGGCCCTTAATTTCAAGAATGCCGATTTCACCTTCGCCAACTTCATTGCCGTTGTCGTCTGCGATCCGCATTTCATTATCGAGGGCATGGCCAACTGACCCGGCAACACGTTTCCCATCATATGGGTTGGTGGAAATCATACCGGCTTCTGACATGCCATAACGTTCCAAAATTGCATGACCGGTCCGGTCTGTGAATTCGTTAAATGTTTCCTCTAGCAGAGGAGCGGATCCAGCTGTGAACAGACGCATGTTTTGACAAGCATCTTTGCCAAATGATTGATGGCTTAGGAGTCTCACATAAAAAGTGGGAACGCCCATAAAGACAGTCGAGCGCGGAAGCTGCCTGACAACAGTGTCCAAATCAAATTTATCAAGGAAAATGACTTTGTTGCCGCTCAAGAATGCGCAATGCAGGGCCACGAACAATCCATGGACATGGAAAATAGGCAGGGCGTGCAGGAGAACATCATCTTTTTCAAAATGCCAGGCTTTCACAAGTGATTTCGCATTGCTTGCTAGGTTGTTATGAGTGAGCATCGCCCCTTTCGAGCGGCCTGTTGTGCCAGATGTATACAAAATGGCCGCAAGATCATCACTGGCTCTATCAACCGTTTCAAATGTATCAGGAAGATCAGCCGATTGCGTGATTAATGACCCTTTACCAGCGGCATCCAACGTTAAGATAGTTGACACGTTTGCTTTATCGGCGACGCCTTTGATCATATCCAAATCTCGAGGGTCGCAGACAAGCACACTTGGCTCAGAGTCATTCAAAAAATAGTCAACTTCAGCTGTCTTATACGCGGTGTTCAATGGCAAGTAGACAAGACCAGATCGCAAGCATGCCAAATATAGAAGAACAGCTTCTACTGTTTTTCCAATTTGTACCGCAACACGATCACCGGGCCTCGCACCGCTTTGCACAAGTAAATTAGCAAATCGGGCACTCGTTGCAAGGATTTCACTGAATGAATAAATGGTTCCGTCATCAAGCTCAAACGCAATTTTGCTGGGATCGGCAACGAATTTTTTCTCAAAAATTGAATAAAGATTAAGGTCTGTCATGATTACTTTACTGTTAAGTGTTAGGCAATTTCTTGCGTATAGTGAGCGGGTAGGGTTGCAAGGAAATCATTAAAACGCTCCCCCTGAATAGTCACATGTGCACGGGTCAATTTTTCAGCAAGGTCGGCATTGCCATCAAGGATGGCGGCAACTAATCCGGCATGCTCGTTTGAGGAGCTGATAATTCGGCCGGGAATTCTCACTTGAAGCCTCCGGTGCGGGGACAAGCGTGTCCGAAGCTCGCTCGTTTGTTTTTCCAGATATTCGTTGTGACTTGCCTTGTAGATTAGACTGTGAAGATGAATGTTACGCGCGTAATATTCATCATAGTTTTCTGTGGAGGCAAGTTCCTGGCAGGCGCTTTGAGCGTGGGATAATGCAATTTTTTCAGCAGGTGTAATACGCCTGGCCGCAAGTCGAGCGCAAATGCCCTCCAGATTAGCCATAACCTCAAACATATCCATGAGATCTTTTATGGTGATCGTCGCAACAATGGCACCGCGGCGAGGCCGTATGACTACAAGGCCGGCAGCAGCCAGCCGGGTTAACGCTTCCCGAACAGGCGTTCTGGAGACAGAAAATCGTTCCGCTAGCAATGTCTCGTCCAAACGTGAACCCGGTTTAAGAGTGCCCGTTACAATCTCTTGTTCCAAAATTGGGATCAATTCACTGGCGCGTGATGCGTTCACATTTTATCTCCTGCAGTATGATTTGGGTACTGTAACATCAATCTTGTGTGCGTAAAACAATATTTTGTATACAAGATCCAAGCTTTGACATACAATTTTATCAACTGCCAATATAAGGCATACAGTAAGTAGTACGTGTAATCGACTTGCCGGGGTAGCTACTCGGTGTAATTCTGGGAGGAATAAAAATGAAATTCAATATGATTACGGCGGCACTTGGTGTCGCTATTGGAATGACAGCAGTCACAGCCGGTATGGCGGATGCGAAAAATTTGAAGGCATCCCATCAATGGCCGGGCGGAAAAGGTGATGTCCGCGATGAAATGGTTCAAATTATTGCGCGGGAAGTTGGTAAGGCCGACGTTGGTTTGAACGTGAAAGTTTATCCAGGCAAAAGTCTCTATAAGCCAAAAGAACAGTGGGGTGCCATGGTGAAGGGCCAGCTTGATATTTCAGCCTTCCCTCTTGCGTATGCAGCAGGTCGTCATCCAGAGTTTGATGCAACATTGATGCCTGGCCTTGTTAAAAATCACGATCATGCCAAGCGTTTGAACGACTCTCCTTTTATGGATGATATCAAAAAAATTATTAATGATGCCGGTATCGTTGTTCTCGCCGATGCGTGGCTCGCCGGTGGTTTTGCATCCAAAAAGAACTGTATTCTGGGGCCTGATACGATGAAGGGCCAAGTGACACGAGCTGCTGGTAAAGCGTTTGAGCAAATGTTGGTCGGTGCGAAAGCATCCATTGCCTCAATGCCAAGTTCTGAAATCTATAGTGCGCTACAAACAGGCGTGCTTGATGCTGCAAATACCAGTTCCGGGAGTTTCGTCTCATACAGAATTTATGAGCAAGTTAAATGCCTGACAGCACCGGGCGCAAATGCCCTTTGGTTCATGTATGAGCCTCTTTTAATGTCGAAAAAGAGTTTTGATAAACTGAATAAAGATCAACAGACTGCGTTAATGAAAGCCGGTGATATTGCGGAAGAGTATTTCTTTTCTGCAGCTAAAAGTTTGGATGACAAACTTGTAAAAGCCTACAAAGATGCAGGCGTTGAAGTGGTTGAAATGACCTCAGATCAAGCTAAAGCATGGCGCGATATCGCCAATGAGACGTCCTATAAAACCTTTGCCAAAAAAGTTAAGGGTGGTGACGTCCTTATCCAAAAAGCATTGGCTGTAGAGTAATCCTTTAAAATAAGGCTCCCGCGGTTGTGATCAACAACTTCGGGGGCCTTTTTATTGTAACTGGACACTATAATGAACGTATTTATACGATCCATAAATTCGCTTTCAACTTTGTTTGGCATTCTTGCGGCCTCCATGGTTGGTATGGCAATTTTAGTGGTGTGCGAGATGGTTGTTGTTCGGTATTTTCTAAACGGATCGACCGTTTGGCAAACTGAATTTGTAACATTCTCCATTGTCGCTGCTACTTTTATGGGAAGCCCTTATGTGCTTTTGAAAAAAGGGCACGTAAATGTCGATTTACTCCCTCATTATCTGCCGCCGCCTTTGCAAAAACTTCTGGCAATTGTGGCTTCGCTTTTAGCACTCGTATTTTGCGCGGTTTTGGGATGGCAATCTTTTGAGTTTTTCTATGAAGCCTATGATAACGGATGGGTTACAGACACCGTCTGGGAATTGCCGCTTTGGATCCCTTATCTTCCGATGTTTGCCGGTCTGTCACTGCTGACTGTTCAGTATGTTGCTGAAATTCTGTGCATCGCTTTTGATGTCAATACGACTGAAGAAAACACAAATAGTACTTTGAAGGAGGACGTGTAATGGAGCCTCTATTAATCGGTGCGCTGGCCGCAATAGCCGTCATCATATTATTGGCAACCGGGATGCCTGTCGCATTTGGACTTGGAATGGTGTCGATCATATTCCTTGTCCTTTTTGAAGGCGTCGATAGCCTTACAATTATTGCTGACACATTCTATGCAGGGATTGCCGAATTCTCGTTGGTGTCTATCCCAATGTTTATTGTTATGGGGGCGGCTGTTGCCTCATCACCTGCGGGTAAAGACCTGTTCGAAGCGTTGGATCGCTGGCTGACAAGAGTTCCTGGTGGTTTGATCATTTCAAACATCGGCGCCTGTTCAGTTTTTGCGGCCTTAAGTGGATCCTCGCCTGCGACGTGCGCAGCCATCGGGAAAATGGGAATCCCAGAGATGCAAAAACGGGGATATCCGGATAGTCTTGCGACCGGCTCAATTGCGGCTGGGGGAACTCTTGGTATTTTGATCCCGCCATCTGTCACTATGATTGTATATGGCATATCAACCGAAACTTCTATCGGGCGCCTGTTTCTGGCGGGTGTCTTTCCGGGACTGTTGCTGACAACTTTATTTATGGCATGGGCCATTTATTATGCATGGTCTCAAGGGTTCGATTTTCGCGGGAAAATTGGCGTATACTCATGGCGACAAAAATTTGAAATCTTGCCAAGAGTACTCCCGTTTATTCTGATCATCGTGGGTATACTTTTCGTTCTTTATGGAGGCGTTGCAACGCCGTCAGAAGCTGCTGGGGTAGGGGCACTGTTTTGCCTCGTTCTAGTGGCCGTGATTTACAAAATTTTCCAACCTAAAAAAATATGGGAAATCTTGAGCAGCTCAACCCGTGAAAGCGTTATGATCTTGATGATTATCGGATCATCAGCTTTGTTTGCCTACACTCTTTCCAGCCTGTTCGTAACACAGTCAGTTGCGGAATATATTGCTGGATTAGATGTAAATCGCTGGGTCTTGATGGCTATGATCAATCTGTTCTTGCTGGTGGCAGGTTTCTTTTTGCCGCCTGTTGCCGTGATTGTCATGACAGCGCCCATTTTACTACCGATAATTATCACGGCAGGGTTCGACCCCTATTGGTTTGCAGTGATATTGACCATAAATATGGAAATAGGGTTGATCACGCCGCCAGTGGGATTAAATCTATATGTTATAAACGGAATTGTGCCGGATATATCTTTACCGACGATTTTGAAAGGAGCGTTTCCTTTCATGCTTTGTATGGTTGTTGGTATAATTATCCTGTGCATATTCCCTGAAATTGCAACTTGGCTACCGAATAAGGTAATGGGATCCTAATATGAGACAGACGTTTGTAGGTCAAATTTTCAACTCTATCGCAGATGCCGGTCGAGATCTTCTCGACCGTGGGGCCGGTAAATCCCGAAGCCATTCTATCGAAGGTGTCTGCCGTGATTTACTTACTCAGCGCGGGGAAGCATCTGGTATTGCGTTAGCACGTGAAGTTGTCCTGTTATGGCGAAAGATAAGTGAAGAAGAACGTTTGAACTTTCTTGTGTTCCTTCAAAAAGAGGTCTGTGTTGATCAAGAGGCTTTGGATAAAGCTGTTGCCGCGTATGAAGCGGATAAGTCTCCAGAGAACCAGCGTAAACTTTCAAAAGCATTAGAAGCACCGCGTCAGGAATTGATGCGGCGCATTAACTTTGCACCGGGCGGCACGGCCGCAATTGTTGATATGCGGAAATTTTTGGTTCGTAAAATACGGGAATTTCCTGAATTAGGCCCCGTGGATCAGGATCTCCAACATTTGTTGATTAGCTGGTTCAATCGCGGATTTTTAGAACTGGAACAGATTAACTGGCGGACTCCTGCCGTGATCTTGGAAAAATTGATCGAATATGAAGCGGTCCATGAAATCGACGGATGGGAAGATTTGCGTCGGCGTTTGGACAAAGATAGAAGATGTTTTGCCTTCTTCCACCCGGCTCTTCCCGATGAGCCATTAATTTTTGTGGAAGTTGCCCTCGTAAAAGGCCTTGCCGGCGCGGTGCAGCCGCTTCTGGAGAAAGACGGAGAGAGGTTGGATCCCGCAAAAGCTGACACAGCGATTTTCTACTCCATTAGTAACTGTCAAGATGGGTTGAAGGGGATCAGTTTTGGTAACTTCCTAATTAAACAGGTGGTTGCAGAGCTGTCGGCTGAAATGCCAAACCTCAAACATTTCTCAACCCTGTCACCGGTACCCGGTTTCATGAAATGGTTCACTGCGACTAAGGGCAAGGCTGCTGGTCTGTCTGCTGGTAAAGTGACAAAAGTGAAGAAGTTACTTCTTGAAAAAGAATGGCAGGCCAATGAAGAAGTGATTGAGCAGGTACGAGAACCGCTTGAACAATTGATCGCCCATTATCTGGTGAACGAAAAAAGCCGAGAACGTCCGCTGGACCCCGTTTCACGTTTTCATCTTGGCAATGGTGCAAGGTTGGAGCGGATTAATTGGCTTGGTGATGTATCTGCCAATGGGTTGCGTCAGTCATCAGGATTACTTGTAAATTATTATTACAGCCTGAAAGACATTGAAAAAAACCATGAAGCCTATGTAAATGATAAGCAGGTGGTTGCGTCTTCTTCAATTCTTTCGTTGGCGAAAGCTGGTTAATGATAAATGTTGGTTCGGATTTAAATGTTATTCCTTTTGTTGGGCAGGTTGACGATGAGGAGCGAGACGAATGGCTAGCTGCTCTGTCATTAGTACTGCCTGGCGAGAGGCTGGTTCCATTTTCAAACCTAACTAATTCTGAGAAAACGCAGGCGACAATTGCGATTGTCGCCAACCCTCAACCAAATGAAATCGAACAGCTTCCCAATCTTCTATGGATCCATAGTGTTTGGGCCGGGGTTGAGAGAATGCTTGCTGATTTGCAAGGTGCCTCCTTTGATATTGTTCGTCTTATTGATCCCGAGTTATCCCGGACAATGGCTGAGGCTGCCTTGGCATGGACGCTTTATCTTCATCGAGATATGCCCGCATATTATAAGCAGCAACAAGATCAAAACTGGAAAGCTCTTCCTTATAGGAAGCCCTCTCAAAAAACAGTTGGTGTATTGGGGCTCGGTTCACTGGGAAATGCTGCATCCAAAACACTGGCAAACGCAGATTTTAATGTGGTGGGGTGGAGCCGCAACAAAAAGAATATCAGCGGGCTTAAAACATTCGAGGGACCTGAAGGCTTAAAATCAACTTTTGAGCAGTCGGACATAATTGTCTGTCTGCTTCCTTTGACAGATGAGACGCGCGGACTTATTGGAGAAGAGTTGCTGCAATTAATGCCACGTCGCGGCGGTATTATCAATTTTGCACGCGGTCCGATTATCAATAAAAGTGACCTAATAGCAGCCCTCGATGATGGCCTCCTTGCTCACGCTGTGTTGGACGTATTCGATCAAGAACCGTTGCCCGCCGGTGATCCAATCTGGGCGCACCCATATGTGACAGTTTTACCGCATATATCCGCACCAACTGATGTTCAAACAGCAAGTGAAATAGTGTCGACCAATATTAAAAATTACCGGCTTACCGGACAAGTCCCTGCGAGTGTTGATCGCTTGAAAGGCTATTAAGGGATAGCTGCGATTCTTTTCAATTGAGGTAAATTTCCCCTTTTGATCTTGTGAAGAACCTCAAGTCGGCCCCATATGTTCAATCATTTAGTTCGCGAGCTTACTAATTTTCGCGAAGGCCGTTTTTCTTTTGCGGGCATTCACTAATATGTTTATAATTTTGCTACTCAACCGGCATGACCGGAGCAATAAAGAAATAATAAAAATATAGTGAGGGGCAACATGTCCGAAAATAAAATGTTAGACGGGAAAGTCGTTGTTGTAACTGGTGCTGGTCGTGGTATCGGTCGCGGCATAGCGATTATGGCTGCGCAGTATGGCGCTAAAGTTGTTGTGAACGATCTGGGCGGCAGTGAACAAGGCGATGGCGCTGACCAAATTCCGGCATTGGAAGTTGTGAAAGCAATTACTGACGCTGGCGGTGAAGCTGTCGCAAACTTTGGCAACGTCGCAAATTCTGATGATGCAGGCCAAATGATCGAAGACGCGCGCAGCAATTTTGGCGGTATTGATTGTATCGTTAATAATGCCGGTATTTTGCGGGACGTTATTTTTCATAAAATGTCTGAAGCGGAATTTGATGCGGTTATTGCTGTTCACCTTAAAGGTAGCTTCAATGTCAGTCGTGCAGCTGCGCCATATTTCCGTGAGCAAAAAAGTGGCTCCTTCGTGCATATGACGTCAACTTCAGGCCTCATCGGTAATTTCGGCCAAGCGAACTATGCCGCGGCCAAGCTTGGTATTGCAGGTTTGTCTCGATCTATAGCGCTCGACATGTCTCGTTTTGGCGTTCGCTCAAACTGTATTTCACCATTTGCATGGTCTCGCCTGATTGGAACTATTCCTCAAGGTACAGATGCAGAACGTGAACGTGTTAAGAAAATTCAGCAAATGACACCTGAGAAAATCGCAGCTCCTTGTGTTTATCTGTTGAGCGATGAAGCGGAGTCTATTTCAGGACAGATCTTTGTTGTCCGAAACAATGAGATTTGCTTGATGAGCCAGCCTCGTCCAATTCGCAACCTTCATAACTCCGATGGATGGTCACCTGAAACTATTGCGGCACGTGTTGGACCGGCGATACAATCGTCTCTCACACCGCTTGAACGTTCGGGCGATGTATTCTGCTGGGATCCAGTTTAATCAAGGAGCAATATAATGGCGATTGATTATGACAAGCTGGTGAATTGGAAATTTGATCCGGTAGAGCATGAATATTCGTTTCGTGACAGTATCCTTTATGCCTTAGGAGTAGGGCTGTCGTCAGATCCACTGGATCTGGATCAGTTACGCTTTACCTATGAAGAAAATCAACTTGCACTGCCAAGCATGGTTGTTGTTCTCGCGGGCCCTGGTTTCTTTTTGAAGAGACCAGAGTTTGGTGTTGATTGGGTCAAGGTTCTCCACGGCGAGCAAGGATTTGAAATTCACAAATCGTTGCCGGCAACAGGAACACTGATCGGTGAAACTAAAATCACAGAGATTATCGATAAGGGTGAAGGGCGCGGTGCGCTTATTTTCTCAGAGCGTAAAATCTACGATAAGCCAACTGGTGATTTGCTGTCGACTTTAACGTCAACCACATTTGCTCGTGGTGATGGTGGCTTTGGCGGTCCGACAATTGCGGCTCCGAAACCTCATGCTATTCCAGAAGGCGCTCCAGATATTGTGATGGAAACACCTACTCTGGAACAGGCGGCTCTCATTTACCGTTTGAGCGGGGACTATAATCCGCTTCATGCAGATCCGCGCGTTGCGACTGCCGCTGGATTTGTGAAGCCGATCTTGCACGGACTCGCAAGCCTTGGCGTTGCATCACATGCTATCTTGAAGGAAGTTTGCGGATATAACCCAGACCTTTTACGGTCTTTGAACCTTCGTTTCACATCTCCTGTTTATCCAGGGGAGACGATTGTTACCGAAATCTGGAAAGATGGATCGGACATCTCTTTCCGATGCCGCGTTAAAGAAAGAGACATTGTTGTTCTTAACAATGGCCACGCGAAAATCGGCTAACCTGCTGATACCTCGGTCTATATGGCCGAGGTACATTCCCCCTTATATCTGCAGGAGCAACCCTTGCAATTAATTGAAGCTATACGAAGTCGTAAAACTGTTCGTCAGTTTATAGATAAAGAAATATCAAAAGAAACTGTCCTTGAAATTCTGGAAATCGCTAAATGGGCCCCCTCTGGTGGCAACTTACAGCCGTGGAACGTTCAAGTACTGACGGGTGGCCCGTTACAAAAACTGGTCTCAACCATTGCTGAGAGGCATCAAAATTCTGTTGTTGAACAACCGGAGTTTGAGACGTATCCGCCAGATTTAAAAGACCCCTATAAAACGCGGCGGCGTGTGGTGGGGCAGGCGTTATACGAACTCATTGGCGTTCCCCGTCATGATACTCCGGGAAAAATGCGCCAACTTGCCAAAAATTACGAATTTTTTGACGCCCCTGTTGGTCTGTTTTTTGTGATGGAACGTGATATGGAGATAGGTCAATACACCGATCTTGGCATGTTTATGCAAAATATAATGCTGCTCGCTCGCGATAAAGGTCTGCATACCTGTTCGCAGCTGGCGTGGGCCCGTTGGCCAGAAACGCTATGTCAGTTTTTAGAAGTCTCTGATGAGCAGCGGGTATTTTGCGGAATGGCTCTTGGATATGCTGATAAAGATGCAATCATTAATGAATTACAGAGCGAGCGTGCCGCTTTGGAAGATTTTGTAACTCTAAAAGGGTTCGAATAGGAACTTAAGAACATGGATATGGAAGTCACAACACAAATTCGCCAAAGTGTCGCTCAATTGTGCAGCGATTTTCCAGGCACCTACTGGCAGGAAAAGGACCGTGAACGCGCCTATCCTGTGGAGTTTGTGAATGCGCTGACTGAAGCCGGACTTTTGGCGTCTTTAATCCCAGAAG
This sequence comes from uncultured Alphaproteobacteria bacterium, assembly GCA_913062525.1. Classification (GTDB taxonomy): domain Bacteria; phylum Pseudomonadota; class Alphaproteobacteria; order Sneathiellales; family Sneathiellaceae; genus Sneathiella. Next base: position 11,214 of record CAJXWA010000102.1, read on the forward strand.
AATATGGCGGAGCGGGGCTCCCACTATCTGTTGCGTCGGCTATCTTGGAAGAAATTCACGCAAACGGCTGTAATGGTGCGGCGTGCCATGCCCAAATGTATACCATGGGCACCATCCTTCGGCACGGTAACGACGAGCAACGAAAAGAGTATCTCCCAAAAATCGCAACGGGAGAACTTCGTCTGCAAGCATTTGCGGTTACTGAGCCCACAGCTGGAACTGATACCTCAAGCATTACAACAATGGCGGTTCGTGATGGTGATGAGTATGTCATTAACGGACAAAAGGTTTGGACGTCTCGTGCAGAGCATTCGGATCTGATGATCTTACTGGCCCGGACGACAGCAAAATCTGAGGTTAAGAAAAAATCAGATGGGTTGTCTGTATTTCTCATTGATATGAGAAAGGCAGTGGGGAATGGAATGACTATTCGTCCAATCCGAACCATGATTAATCACGCAACCACTGAAGTCTTCTTCGATAACCTTCGGATACCCGCGGACAGCTTGATCGGAGAAGAGGGTAAGGGATTTAAATATATCCTTACGGGGATGAATGCAGAACGAATATTGATCGCGTCTGAATGCATCGGGGATGCGCGGTGGTTTATTGAGACGGCGTCAAATTATGTGCGGGACCGGAAAGTGTTTGGCCGCCCCATTGGTCAAAACCAGGGCGTCCAATTCCCTATTGCGAGATCCTATGCCCAATCTGAAGCTGCCAAGTTAATGGTGGAGAAGGCCTACAACCTTTATGATGAGGGGAAAAACTGCGGCGCCGAAGCCAATATGTGCAAAATGCTGGCATCAGAAGCATCATGGGCAGCAGCTGAAGCTTGCTTGCAGTCCCATGGCGGATTCGGGTTTGCAGAAGAATATGACGTGGAACGAAAATTTAGGGAGAGCCGACTCTATCAAATCGCTCCAATTTCGACGAATTTGATCCTTTCCTACATCGCGGAACACGAGTTAGACCTACCTCGGTCCTATTGACTCTCAAGAAAACTGTTTTATGTCAGAAAAAGGCAACGGAATGATTGGCGAAATAAATGGCAGTTTCGTTGACCTTTTGCTGCAGTTGCGAAGAAGCTCATGTTAAAAAGCCAATTTTTCTTTCGAAAAGATGTAGAAAGGGTTTGACGGTTTAGTGAGTTGGGCC
>CAJXWA010000103.1 GCA_913062525.1 uncultured Alphaproteobacteria bacterium
AGGAGCCAGTGGATGGCTCGCCAAAGGAATGTTGATACTACTCGTCGGTTCGTTCGCCGTTTGGGGAATTGGCGGTGACATGCTGGGTAGCTCCGTTGGGAGTGACGTTATTGAAGCAGGTAGCCAAAAAATCTCACTGGGTGAATTCCAGCGGGAATATAGAAACCGCGTTAATCAGGTTTCCCAATATACAGGGCGCCAATTAACCGCCGACCAAGCGAAACAATTCGGTATTGCTCAATCAACTGTTATGGGCATTCGTAACCGGCTGTTGGAAGATCAACGAACAATTGATCTTGCGCTCAGTGTTGACGATGCGGCAGTTCTAGACGAGATCCGTAATGGCCCTGCGTTTAAAAACGAAATCGGCCAATTTGACCGCTTTCGGTTTGAACAAGCCCTTCGCCAGAACGGATATTCTGAAAGTGAGTATATTGAAGTCCTTCGCGGTGAAATTATCCGCCGTCAGCTGACTGAAAGCTTACGCATTCCTGTTTCGACAGCGCCATCAATCATGGTTGATACATTGTTTAATCATCATTTGGAAAAACGCAGTGCAAACTACATCGAAATTCTAGATGCGAATATAGGTTCTGCCCCAGCACCAACAGATGATCAATTAACAAAATTTATTGACGAGAATAAAGCGCGTTATACCGCGCCAGAATTCCGGAAAGCTAAATTCCTATTCCTGACGCCGGACAGCTTCACAAGCGATGTGACCGTCACCGCTGATGAACTTCAACAAGAATATGATGGCCGTTCAAGCGAATTTAATATCGCTGAAAAACGTGCTATTCATCAAATGATTTTTGAAGATGAGAAAAAAGCGCAAGATGCAGCAGCCAAACTCGTCGGTGGCGCAGACTTTGCAGCCATTGCAAGTGACATGCTTCAGCTGACACAGGCCGACATTGATCTGGGGCAGGTTTCTCGCTCAGATCTGCTAGATGCTTTGCAAGAGCCTGTCTTCTCTTCACCTGAGGGCGGAATTACGGCACCTGTAAAAACAATTCTCGGCTGGCATTTAGTTAAAGTCGTCAAAATTGATGAAGCTCGCATCAAAAAATTAGATGAAGTGAAGGACATGCTGTCAAAAGCAATTGCCCTTCGTGGTGCCACAGACATTCTTTATAAGACAGCGACCAAACTGCAAGACGAATTCGCAGGCGGGGCGACTGTTGAAGAAGCAGCGGCGGCTATTGGAAAATCTGCGGAACTTCTGGATTGGACAGATGCAACAGGCCGCGGTGAAGATGGCAAACCAGCAGCTAAACTTCCCCTTCAACCAGAAATAGTGACGCAGCTTTTTGCAGCAAACACAGGCGATGACGTTGACCTTGTGGAAGCAAGCAATGGTAATTATTTCGCTATTGAGCTGACAGACACACAAGTATCAGCACTTAAAAGCATCGATAAAGTTCGCGATCAAGCAACAAAAGCATGGCAAGCGAACTGGCAACACGACGAAAACAAGAAGAAAGCAGATGCTCTTCTTGAAAAACTAAAAGGCGGAGCAACACTTGCCTCTCTTGGATCTAGCGTGAAAATTTCCGCGCAAGGCACACGAGCAGGTCCAATTGTTGGTTTTTCTGCCGCTGCTATCACCGAGTTATTTACGCTTGATAAAAACGGTTTTTCTCTTAGCAATAATGAACAAAATAACGGTTATGTTTTGTTCAGCTTGAAAGAAATCGTTGCTGCAGACCGGGTTGCTGAAAAAGAAATTCTAGACCAGTTAAAGACTGATCTTGCCACGAGTTTCCAAAGCGATTTGACCCAGCAGTACCAAGCCTACCTCCAAAAGAAAATTGGATCTTCTGTTAAAGAAGGCCTGATCAGGGAATATTTCTAAGCCATGTCTATACAGCCTGCCTTTTCTGATTTTCGTGAAGGCTTTGATCAGGGTCACTCTCAGATACTCTGGACAACTCTAGTTGCAGATCTGGAAACACCCGTTTCTGCAATGATGAAACTGGCGGAGGGAAAAGCAAATTCCTTCCTTCTTGAATCTGTAGAAGGCGGCGCTGTACGCGGCCGTTATTCCATAATTGGAATGAAGCCTGACCTCATTTGGCGATGCGATGGCGCGCAAGCACGTATAAACAGGACTGCGCGATTTGACCCAGAAGCCTTTGTTGCGTGCGACAAGCCGGTTCTGGATAGTTTGCAAGCGCTGATTGACGAGAGCCATATTGACTTGCCCTCTCACCTGCCGCCCATGGCTGCGGGTTTGGTGGGATATATGTCCTATGACACCGTTCGTCTTGTGGAAGATATTCCCGACAGCAATCCCAATGAATTGGGACTTCCCGATGGCATGTTTATTCGCCCAACTGTCATGGCTATTTTTGATAGCATTTTGGATGTTGTGACGATTGTAACGCCGGTTTGGGTCGGTGATGGTCGTTCTGCGCAGACCGCCTATAATCACGCGGCTGAGCGTTTGTCTGATACGGTCAATGACTTCTCGAGAAGCCTGCCGCATACAGTGTCTGCTGATATGACAACGACTGAGATGCCCGAACCTGTATCGAACACCACCAAAGATGAATTCTTTGGCATGGTTGCCAAGGCGAAGGAATATATTCGCGCCGGTGACATTTTTCAGGTGGTTCCGAGCCAGCGTTTTGAAATGCCGTTTGAACTTCCGTCTTTATCTTTTTACCGAGCACTTCGGAGAACCAACCCCTCACCGTTTATGTTCTATTTGAATTTCGGTGAGTTTTCTATTGTGGGTTCAAGCCCGGAAATACTTGTCCGTCTTCGCGATGAACAAGTCACCATCCGGCCTCTCGCGGGAACACGGCCGCGCGGTGCGACACCTGCAGAAGATAAAGCACTAGCAGATGACCTCCTAAATGATCCGAAAGAGCTCGCGGAACATTTAATGTTGCTTGACCTTGGCCGGAATGACATTGGCCGGGTTGCGCGTGTTGGCAGCATCAATATTACCGAGAAAATGGTCATCGAGAATTATTCTCACGTGATGCATATCGTCTCTAATGTTGAAGGAAAAATTCAGGAAGGTCTAACCGCGATTGATGCTTTAAAAGCTGGTTTCCCAGCAGGTACCGTGTCTGGCGCGCCTAAAGTGCGGGCCATGGAAATCATTGACGAGTTGGAGAAATCACGGCGCGGCGTCTATGGCGGTGCCGTGGGTTATTTCTCTGCCAACGGGTCAATGGACACCTGTATTGCACTTCGGACTGCGGTCTTAACTGACAATAAAGTCTATGTTCAGGCAGGTGCCGGCATTGTTGCTGACAGTGATCCAGAGTCTGAATATGTAGAGACCGTCAATAAAGCCAAAGCACTTGTCCGCGCCACGCAAGAAGCTGTTCGATTTGCCGCAGAAGGTAGCGGCAACCGTTAGATTTAATGAACTGGGTTTCAGTTTGCCTTAGTAACTTTATGCGTTAGCGCAGTTGTTATGGGGACAAATTGAAACCCTTTTTCTTTTGCAAGTGGTATCCATTTTGAAAGAGCCTCGATGGTTTCTGGATACGGATGACCAATGGCAATTACGATACCGTTTTTCCGCGCATACCGCTCGACCACTGCCAACTGACTGGTGATGGCTGAAAGACTAATTTCATTATCAATAAAAACGTCCCTGTTCCCTGCGGGCATATTGCGGGCTTTCGCCAGTCGGTAACCTTTACTTTTCGCAGTAGTCCGGCTGTCAAGGAACAGAAGTCCTTCACTGGCGAGAACGTCCATGACAACAGTCATGCCCTCTTCATAGGCGGTAAATTTACTGCCCATATGATTGTTCACCCCGACATATCCTGAAAATTGGGCTAGATTTTTTACTGTTCGCGCTCGGATTTCATCGAAGCTAAGGGCTTTTAACAACGCGTCTGGCCCGGGATCTGCAGATGCACGAGAGGGCTCCATTGGCATATGAAGCATAACTTCATGGCCTTGTGTCCGAGTTTTCGCTGCAAAGTCATTCAAGCCTTTTGCGTAGGGCAAAAATGATAAAGTCAGTGGAGGTGGCAAGGCGATAAGATCTCGAACCCGTTTAGAATTAAGCCCTACATCATCAATGACCATGGCGATCAAGGGCTTGCCACTTAACACAGGAGACTGGGCTGCAAATTTTTTCCAAGTTTGTTTTTTGGAAGACAAGGCTGCTTTTGGGACAATCCGAACCGTGGGAAGAGCCGCAACCTCTACGCCTTTTTCAGGCGGCATTTTTTGAAGCTCTGCTTCCAGTGCAAGCTCACCCTTGGGGGCTTGCTGGTAATCTGACGGATCATAATCCAAGGCGTCTATTGGCTTGCTAGCCGGGTCTTGTTTTTCCGGAGCATCTGTCAGGGTTTCTACAGTAGGCTTTAATGCGATTATTGTCGGGACTTGCCCATCTTCTTTTGTCGGCAACACCATTACTGACGCTGTTAATCCGCCGTCTTTGATAATGCCACCAATGAACATACCAGTCATCAAGCTAAACAACAAAATTGCAGCACAAAGCGTGACCAGTTTAGCCGGAGATTCAATCATAGCCTCAAGAGTTGTTGTCTCTTTTTCAGGTTTTGATTTCTTTAGGTTTTGTAGTTTCGGTTGTTTTGTGCCCGACATGTAATTTTTGTTACTCTTGAAAAAATTGGTACCAATTACTTACAGAGTTGCCGGGTGCCGGTAAAGTTACTTCTAAAATTCCCTCAGAAGACGTCCCATAAGCCTCGCACGAAAAGTCCTAGTCACAAATTGTGTCAAAACCGCGGAGATCTCTGAATTTATTGGAAAAGATTAATCCAATACTATACAAATAGGAGACTTGACGCGGGGCTAAAAGCGTTGAAACTAAAGCCCGCCCGCCTTTAATTTAGAAAAGGGGTTTTCAGACAATGTTATTTTGTCCCATAAACCTCATAAGCAGTTGATATGATAATACTTATTGATAATTACGATAGCTTTACCTACAACCTCGTTCATTTCTTGGGAGAATTGGGCGCTGATGTAAAAGTGTATCGCAACGATGTTATTTCAGTTGATGAAATTCTGGCACAAAAACCCGCAGGTGTTGTTTTGTCGCCGGGCCCGTGCACACCAGATAAAGCAGGCATCTGCCTTGATATGGTGAAAATGGCGGCCGCAACGAAATTACCATTGCTCGGTGTTTGTCTTGGTCATCAATCTTTGGGTCAATTTTTTGGCGGGAATGTCATTCGAGCTAAAGAAATGATGCATGGCAAAACCTCGCCAATCTCGCACACAAACGTTGGCGTTTTCGAAGGCCTTGCAAATCCCTTTACTGCGACCCGTTATCATTCATTAATCGTTGATCGTGAAACGCTTCCCGACTGCTTTGATATTACAGCGGAAAGTGCCGACGGTATTATCATGGGGTTGCAACATAAAGAGCTCCCTCTTCACGGTGTTCAGTTCCATCCGGAAAGCATTGCCTCAGAAGAAGGACATGCCCTACTTCACAATTTCCTGAAAATAACAGGCGAACCCCTAAAAGCGGTAGCATAAATGAGTGTTTCAATTGATTTTAAAGGCCTGATCGGAAAAATTGCCGCGGGCAAGACCTTAACGCAAGATGAGGCCAAGTTGGCCTTTAGTACAATTCTTTCTGGTGACGCGACGCCGTCGCAAATGGGGGCCTTTTTAATGGGTCTGCATCTTCGCGGTGAAACCGCCGATGAAATGATTGGCGGCGTTTCTGTTCTACGGGAAAAAGCAAAATATATTAAGGCTCCAGAAGGTGCCATCGATCTGGTTGGAACCGGCGGCGACGGATATGGAACGTTGAATATATCTACGGCAGCCGCCTTTGTTGTGGCCGGCGCTGGTGTTCCCGTTGCCAAACACGGTAATAAAGCCGCCTCCTCCAAATCTGGGACGGCCGACGTGCAAGCTGAACTTGGGATCAACACAGAATGTGATCTCTCGCTCACAGAAAAAGCCGTTCATGAGGCTGGCATCGGTTTTATGGTCGCCTACCGTCATCACGGTGCCATGCGCCATGTGGGACCAACGCGCGTTGAGCTTGGTATTCGCACCATATTTAATTTACTCGGCGTGATGTCTAACCCTGCTGCCGTCAAACGCCAGCTGACGGGTGTTTACGATCCAAGATGGATGCTACCAATGGCGCAAACACTGCAACAATTGGGCTCAGAACATGTATGGATCATGCATGGATCAGACGGACTTGATGAATTAACGACCACTGGCCCCTCTTATGTTGTTGAACTTAAGGACAATAAAATCCGCGAATTCGAAATTACACCAGAGGAAGTGGGACTACCCCGTGCAACCCTTGCCGATATCACTGGCGGAACGCCTGCAGAAAATGCCAAAGCACTTATGGCTTTGCTTGAAGGCGAGAAAAGCGCCTACCGGGATATTACTCTGCTGAATGCTGGGGCTGCGCTCATCGTTGGCGGGAAATGCAACACTGTAAAGGAAGGCATCGCCCTCGCGGCTGAAGCCATCGACAACGGTAAGGCGCTCCATGCCATGAAAGAACTGAAACGTATTACTAATCTGACTGTAGCTTAAATTATGAGTATTCTTGCAAAAATTTGCGCGGACAAACGCGTTCATATTGAGGCCTGCAAAGCCAATAAATCCTATGCGACGTTGGAAGCCGAAGCAAAACAGGCTTCTCCGACGCGCGGGTTTTTAAATGCCCTTCGAAAAGCGCGAGCCGATGGGCGTTATGGCCTAATCGCTGAGGTTAAAAAAGCGTCGCCGTCCAAAGGATTGATCCGTGAAGACTTCAACCCACCTGAACTTGCCAAATCCTATGAAGAAGGCGGCGCGACTTGTCTGTCGGTCCTAACTGACATTCCCTACTTTCAAGGGGCTGATGATTACTTGGTCACGGCGAGAGCAGCAGTCTCCCTGCCGGTTCTTCGTAAAGATTTCATGCTGGACCCTTACCAAGTCATGGAAGCAAGAGCCCTTGGTGCAGATTGTATCTTGCTTATTATGGCCGCACTATCCGATGGGCAGGCTCAGGAATTGGAAGCCGCTGCATTTGACCTTGGTATGGATGTTTTAATTGAAGTTCACGACGCCGAAGAGATGGCGCGGGCTTCCGTTTTAAAGAGCCCTCTAATAGGCGTCAATAATCGGAACTTGAAAACCCTTGAGGTCAACATCGCAACCACAGAAGCCCTCTCGAAAGGCTTGCCAAGTGATTGCGTGGCTGTTAGCGAGAGCGGTCTTTATACCCCTGCTGATTTGTCTCGCATGGAAAAAGCAGGTTGTAGCTGTTTCCTAGTCGGCGAAAGTCTCATGCGCCAGGATGATGTTGCTGGTGCAGTTCGGGCGCTTCTAACAAAAGCTTGAGGATAGAAAATATGGCTGGTTTCACGCATTTTGATGAAAAAGGCGCCGCTCACATGGTCAATGTGGGCGAAAAAGACATAACTGAGCGAAGCGCAACCGCGACTGCCCGTGTTGTTATGTTGCCCGAAACCTTAAAGCTCATTCAAGACGGTAAAGCCAAAAAAGGAGATGTTTTGGGAGTTGCCCGACTTGCTGGTATTATGGCGGCGAAGAAGACACCTGATTTAATCCCCCTATGCCACCCCCTTGCGCTGACAAATGTTTCTGTCGAGTTTAAAATTGTCGAAGATGCCAATGCCATCGATATATTTGCGACCTGCAAGCTGAAAGGCCGAACAGGTGTTGAAATGGAAGCTCTCACCGCCGCATCTGTTACCGGACTGACCATATATGATATGTGCAAGGCGGTTGATCGCGGAATGGAAATTACAGGCACTCGCCTCCTTGAAAAAAGCGGCGGTAAATCAGGGATATATAAGGCCAAATGATTTCAGTAGATGAAGCCCGAAACAATATCCTAAATGGTCTAAAGGCCGTATCCACAGAAACAATCTCTGTTGCGGATGCTGCAGGCCGTGTCCTTGCAGAAGATGTTATCGCACGGCGCACGCAGCCGCCTACAGATTTATCAGCTATGGACGGTTATGCCGTAAAAGCGTCTGACGTACAAAGCGTTCCTGTCACCCTTCAAGTTGTTGGGGAGGCAGCCGCAGGCGGCTCATATGATGCGAATGTAGAAGCTGGCACCGCCGTACGAATTTTTACAGGTGCCCCTCTGCCTGCCGGCACTGATACCATTGTTATTCAAGAAGACGCTGTTCGTGATGGCGATTTGGTCACACTTAATGAAGCTGTTGAAACGGGCCGCTACGTCCGATGCGCCGGGATTGACTTTCATGAAGGCGACGCAGGATTAAGTGCTGGCAAAACAATAACACCAAGAGATGTTGGCCTACTTGCGGCAATGAATATTCCGTGGATCACAACCCATCGCAAGCCCCGTGTTGCGTTGCTATCCACTGGTGATGAATTGGTACGTCCTGGTGAGCCCGTAGGCGAAAATCAAATAATATCTACGAACAGCTTGGTTGTAGCTGCAATGATCCGGGCAGCCGGCGCTGAAGCCATTGACCTTGGTATTGCCAAAGACAACGAGACCTCCCTTCGCCAGATGGCCAGCGGTGCCGCATCAGCTGATCTTTTAGTTACACTTGGCGGCGCATCCGTTGGCGACCATGACCTCGTCCAATCTGTGCTGGGTAAAGAAGGCCTAGAAATTGATTTTTGGCGCATCGCCATGCGTCCGGGCAAACCGTTGATGTTTGGTGATTTGGCAGGAACGCCTATGCTTGGCATGCCCGGAAATCCGGTCTCCAGCATGATCTGCAGCTATATATTCTTATACCCTGCCCTTGATGTGCTAATGGGCCGTAAGCCTCGTACGCCGTCATATGTGCCCGCAAGATTATCCCACGACATCACCAAAAATGATCAACGTGAAGATTACCAACGCGCCTTAATCGTAGGTGAAGAAGATGGGCTGCCCTTAATCAAACTATTTAGCAATCAAGACAGTTCCCTCCTCTCATCATTGTCTGCGGCCACCTGTCTGTTAAAACGGGAGCCTTTTGCAGATCCACTTGTAAAAGGAACAGCAGTGGAAATCATCATGCTCGAAAGCGCATATCCCAACTGCTAACTGCCTCTGCGAGATCAACGGTCTTACTTTACCCCCTTGACGAGCAACGAGAACTTTTGTAGAACATTAAGAATGTTTTTGTTTTGTTCTAAAGGGGCTAGAGCGGATGTTGACCAAAAAACAACACGAACTTTTGATGTATATTCACACATATCTTGAAGGAAAAGGTGTGTGCCCTTCTTTTGATGAAATGAAGGAAGCGCTTGATCTTAAATCAAAATCTGGGATCCACCGGCTTATTACGGGACTTACAGAACGCGGATTTATTCGCCGCCTCCCCCACCGGGCTCGTGCATTAGAAGTGTTAAAACTGCCGGATGCAGTTCTTCCTATGGGAATGAGCAACCGAAAAGCTGAACAGGCTGAACAGGCGTCAGATTTTAACGTGGTTAAAGGTGAATTTGGCGGTAAAGCCGCCACCGGGCACCTCCCACCACCACCGAGCTCTGACAACAGCATAAATCTTCCGCTCTATGGCCGCATTGCTGCCGGAATGGGCGTTGAAGCCCTTGCCGATCCAAGCAGCTTTATAGACATCCCCCCCTCTATGTTAGGCGGCGGGGAGCATTATTGCTTGGAAGTTGAAGGCGACTCTATGATTGATGCAGGCATTCATGATGGAGATACCGTTATCATCAACGAATGTAAAACAGCTGAGAATGGAGCCATAGTTGTGGCTTTGATCGATGATCAGGAAGTTACGCTCAAAAAAATGCGCCGAAAGGGCAATACTGTTGCCTTGGAAGCGGCAAATCCAGATTATGAAACCCGTATCTTCGGTCCCGACCGTGTGAAAGTTCAGGGAAAACTCGTTGGATTATTCCGAAAATATTGATGGGTATTTAGTCGATAGATTGATGATAGCGGGCAGAAACCCAAGGACGCCTGCCTCTGACAGAATTGACACTTTCTACCTTTAAGTCACCATTTTCATTGAAATAAATGGCGTGCGTTCCTTTTCGCCACAAATCAAACTTGTCGATTATCAGTTTGGTCGAAGATGCACTGCAATTGCGTCCAACAGGTGAGCTCGATAAAATGATATCAGCCCGAAAACAATCATCTTTTTGGCTCATCCAATTTTTAGAATAAGTGACCAAATTTTGATTTTGCGTCCAAACACAGCCCAATGGATCACACCGGATGAAAGCGTCATTAATCTTCTTTTGATCAATTTTATCGAACTTTTGAATACCATACATACTCTCCCACCGGTTCCTCTCGAAACGGTCAGATCGCAGGGAAGATATTTTAAAGCGACCGTCTTGAGTCTTTGCCAAAAACAAATCACCGGAATCTGCGAATAGGATATCAGGCTTTTCATTAAACGCCTGAAACACCAAACCCACCAGCAAGAAGATAACAGCTCCCCACCGCAATTGCGTTCGCCAAATACCTGTCCATAAAACGGCCAAGCTGATCATGACAAGAAGGCCCGCTGAATAAGATCCAATTTGGAGGGATGATGACGGTAACTTTGCAACGAAAGCAGCTGTCTTCAATATGACCATAATTCCATATCCTGCCATCTGCAATGGGAGTTCAGATAACCCGGCAGGCATTGATATTAAAGACAATAAAGTCCACGGCATCACCCAAAATCCCATGACGGGAACGGCAATCAGATTTGCAACAATCCCAAGGGCCGCGACACTTCCAAAATGATAGATAGCAAATGGCGCCGTTGCCAGAGAGGCGATAATGGATGTGAACCCTACGCCGCCTATATAGTAGATACACCGTCTTAGGGATCCACCCGAATTTGCCGCCGTCGTAAAACGCAAACCATATCGTTCATAGGCTGCGATCAAGCAAAAAACCGCTGAAAATGACATCTGGAAACTGGCACCATGTAAACTTTCGGGCATAAAAAACAACAATAACAGGGCCGCAAATGCAAGGTTTCTCAGTGATAATGCTGATCTGTCAAAACAGACTGCAATAAAAATCATACCTATCATTAAATAAGCGCGCAAAGCAGATACAGGTAGGCCGCTAAGCAACAAATAACCAGTTATTCCAATCATTGCTAAAACAGCCGCCCATTTCTTTACTGAATAATGCAAAGCAACGGTTGGAAATAAACTGGCAACATATCGTGTTCCAAAAAAGAGAATCCCTCCAACCATTCCCATATGAAGACCCGATATTGCCAGCAAATGCGCCAAACCCGATTGGCGCATATCTGTAACGGCTTTCTTTTGTAACGACGACCGCTCCCCGGTCATGATTGCAATAGAAAAACCGGTTGTTTCATTGGGTGCATTTTCAGAGACAATTTGATTGACCTGATGGCGGTTCCGAGAAATGAGAGAATTCAACCCATCTATAAGAGTATTTTTCTCACCCGTTACATGCGGTTTTGAAATGGCATACCCAACGGCTCCAATGCTTTTAAAATATAAATCTCGCTGAAAATCGTAAGCACCAGGATAAGCAGGTGGCGGGGGTGGTAATAAAACTGCCTTTAACGTGATAATCTGACCAGGTTTTATATGAGATGTTCCCGTTCGAACTGTCAGTCGAATTTTGTCCAGTGATGGAACATTTTTGGCACCAAATTCAAGATCTGCCAGAATCAGTCTCTGTTTTTTGGAACTAGATCCCATTTCTAGAACAACTCCGGTAACTTCAGTTACTGTTTTTTTCTCCAAAACAGGGGCTTTCACCACTTCATGCCGAATGACAGCCGCGGAGAACCCAATGCTTATGAGAAATAAGATAAGAACCCCGTAAAAAAACCCAGAGCGTCGCAGTTTAAGGGCCACGCCCATCACAACGCTTAAAAACACGGGGAGAAGAAGCCAGTTAGGGCTGGGTTGCCACTGAAGCCCAAAATAAATACCAATCCCAAAAGCCAACATAACAGGCGACCAAGTAAACCAGCGGTTTCGGTCGTTTGCCAACATTTCCGTAATTTTTGTGACTGTTACACTCAACTTCCACCCCTCAAATATTCATCGCAGACTTGCTCAATTGGCCCACAAAGGGTAGAAATGCGTCAAATATTGTTCATACGTTTCAATTTAAACCTGTAATTGAATTACAAGCAAAGTAAATTGCCATGACTGTTGTTACTCGATTTGCCCCGTCCCCTACTGGTTTTCTACACATTGGGGGTGCTAGAACTGCGCTCTTCAATTGGCTTTATGCTCAGAACAAGGGCGGTAAGTTCTTGCTTCGCATTGAAGATACCGACCGGGAACGCTCAACCGATGAGGCTATCGCTGCAATTCTGGCCGGCATGAAGTGGATGGGCCTCGATTGGGACGGCGAACCTACTTACCA
>CAJXWA010000104.1 GCA_913062525.1 uncultured Alphaproteobacteria bacterium
AGTCTTCTCCTATTAACGAGCAACACCGGGAACCATCCCGGTGTTTGAAATGACGTGTGCCTCCAGGGGTGCCCACGTCTGAAAACCTATTTGATTAATCAAATAGGCTGGAAACCGAAGTTTCCTGTGAAATCCGTTTCATCGCCTCACCCATGAGGGGGGCGATTGAAATTTGGCGCATCTTGTCTGAAACTTTAAAGGCCTCAGTTGCAAGAATACTGTCTGTTGTTACCATCTCGATAAGTTCACTGTCATTGATACGCGAAATCGCACCACCTGACAGAACACCATGCGTGACATAGCCGACAACACTTTTTGCGCCTTGTTCGACCAAAGCGTTAGCTGCGTTGCATAATGTTCCCGCACTATCCACGATGTCATCAACCAGAATACAAGTCTGACCTTTAACATCACCGATAATATTCATGACTTCGGAAACACCAGCTTTTTCACGGCGCTTATCAACGATTGCAAGGTTTGCGTCAAGCCTTTTGGCAAAAGCCCGGGCCCGCACAACACCACCAACATCGGGAGAGACAATGGTAATGTCTCCGCCGCGTCCGTAATTTGCTTCAATATCTGGCACAATAACCGGAGCTGAAAACAAATTGTCGGTGGGAATGTCAAAGAAACCTTGGATTTGACCCGCATGTAGATCAAGTGTCAAAACACGGTCGGCACCAGCAGTTGTAATCAAATTAGCAACTAGCTTTGCAGAAATTGGAGTCCTTGGACCCGGCTTTCTGTCTTGGCGCGCATATCCAAAATAGGGAAGAACAGCAGTGATTCGTTTTGCTGATGCACGCTTCAGCGCATCAATACAAACTAGCAGCTCCATCAAATGGTCATTTGCTGGATAGGATGTTGGCTGGACGACAAAGACGTCCTCACCGCGAACATTTTCGTGTATTTCAACGAAAATTTCCTTGTCTGAGAACCGCCGAACGGAAGCTTCAGTCATAGGCATATCTAGATATTTAGCGACAGCATCAGCCAAAGGGCGATTACTGTTTCCCGCAAGCATTTTCATATGAACGTCCTCAAGCCAGGGGCTCAGTTCAATCAAGCTACATACTCTTTAAAGGATGTTAAACAAACATCCCCAAGCGGGCCGGAACTTACCAAGGCCAATCTCATCTGTAAATGTCTTAAAATCGAAAATTGCGGTTGTTATGCGAGAAGGCTAGCTTTTTTGTTTAAAGTAGGCCGCTTCTACTTGCCTGAGCAGCTTGAGAATGCCTCTGGCACCTCCTTTTGCGGCCGCTTCGGCCACAGGGCCCCACGGACCGTTCAATGTTCCTGCCCTGATTCTGTTCCGTTGCTCAATCTTTCCCACATATTCGCCGTTACGGCGCTCCAGTTTCCATAGAATGGTTACGACTTGAGATCCACGCTTAGGCTCACTGAGTGAAACTTCACCTTGTAAGACGTAACTCGCCTTCCAAGGTTCAGAATGCACGTCAAAGCCAAGAGAAATAATTTGTTCCTGCATTGCTACGGCGAGCGTTTCGGAGCCATCTCCTGGAGCCCCTTTGACAACGGGAACATAAATGGCAGGTTTTTCTAAAGCTGTGAAATTCACACCTGCGCCCCCAAGCATTATATCAAGCTCGCTTGCGCTGCTCAAAATAGCAGTGTCATATGTTCTGCCAAATACTGATGGTCCTTCAATAATGTCGCCGACCTTTTGCGTTGTCGTGAGCTCAGTCGGTCTTCCCGTTGGTTCGTGGATGGTCCAAGTGACGTAGGTGGCACCCTCTTTCAGAGTTATCTCGCTGGAGACACTATATCTGAATGGAATTTTCTCTCCGGTGAACGCCGCAATTCCAAGTTCTTGAAGCTCTACAGATAGCTTGGTGCTCATTTCAAGGGGCCCATTTGTAACTGGGGCAACGTAAAGTGATGCTCTTGGCCCCGGGGCTGTGCGTAAGCTTGTTTTTTGCGAGGGCTGAAATGGTCGCTCAAGCGGTTGGCAGCCAATAACTGCCAGAGTGATCAATGCGCAAATTGAATATGTCAGGAATTTATAAAGCACAGGTCGCTAACAATCCGAGTAAACAAATGAAAAAGAAAATTACTAAATACGGCATGTGAGTCCTAGATTAAGCTAATTGGTGTGAAAAACAAATATATTTCCCTCTAGCCTTGCAGCGCAATCGCGGAAAGTTGACGTCCATAATCGGCTTCTTTTTTGTGGTACATTCGGCGATAGCTGAAAAACAGATTTTCTTCAGAACAAGTATCGTGATTAATCAAATCTACGGCTTGTATGTTTTCGCCTTCCAACTGCTTTTTAACGAAACCTGTTAAGTCGAACATTTGATGGGTGTCACGGGCGGAGGGTCTAAAAAACTGTTGATTGTCTGCATCTACCCTTAAAAAGGGGGCGCTGAACTCAGGGCCGACTTCATAAGAGTTTTGCTGAATGGCAGGTCCGATGGCAGCGCGAATACATTCGCGTTGGGCGCCAAGTTCAATCATCGCCTTGATCACGTTTGCACTGATGTTGGCGACAGACCCTTTCCAACCAGAATGGGCAGCACCAATCACTTTATTTGCGGCGTCTGCAAATAAAATAGGGACACAGTCAGCTGTTAATATCCCCAAAGCAACGCCCGGTGTCCTAGAGACCATGGCATCCGCCTTAGCCCGTGTGTTTGGATTGGTATCACCATCAATGGTGATAACATCGGCACTATGCACTTGATATAAAGTGAAAAGTTTAGATGTCGGTACGCCTAAAACAGCCGCTGCTCGGCGTTTGTTTTCAGTCACATCCGCCGGATCGTCATTTGACCCTGCGCCGCAGTTTAAACCTTCGTAGACCCCTTTAGAGACACCGTTTTCACGAGTGAAAAAGGCGTGCCTAAAAGAAGAGTTGTTTAAAACGGAGGATGTTAACATCATTCACCAAACCCGGCGGGTCCCTCTGTCATGTTCGCATAGAATGTCATGGCTTTGAACAAAGTGCCCATTTCTTTGCTACTAATCAACCGTTGAAGATCGCCCGCTATTTTTGCTTTTTGGTTATCAGCTGCATTTCTAGAAAGAACAAGCGCGCGTGCCTCTATGCCAAGCCGTTCAAGAAACCGACCTTGCGAGGAAATGGGATATGTTTCGCAATTTTGGACTGTTGCTAAATGACCTAATCGCGCGAAATCCACATGGGCTGTTAAATCGCTCGTACCGGGATTATCTAAAGGGTCCGTATATTTATGATGTTGAACGGATTGGAAACTATCTCCCAAGCCACTTTCTGACGGGCCGTAATCTATGAAAAGCGCTGAACCACCATTTTTTGCAATGTTCGCTGCGATGTTCGAACATATTTTTTCAGCAGACGGGTTGGTCTCGAAAATACTTCCCTCGTCACATTCTGAAACGGACGGTAGGTTTTCCGGTAAGGCTGATGCTGCGATATCTTCACACTTAAAGATCAGTTTATCTTTGGCTAGTGCTATCTTTCGTTCAGCCCAATGTCCATCTACCTGTTCATATTGACGGACGGGAAGGGCATCGAGGAATTCATTTCCGATGACAATAATGGGGAGGGTGTCCCTAAAGGTAGGCCACACGTCACACCAAGTTATGGAATACGAGGAAAGAGTTTGTTGTTGTCGAAGGGTCAATTGTTCACTGGCTTCGACCAAAGTGATTTCTGCAGCGCTTAGAAACTCAGGAACTAATGCTGCGGATCTCAGGGCGTCGCTCATTAAAGTACCGTTGCCGGGGCCGAGTTCGACGAGATGAAACTTTTCAGGCGAGCCCAGTTTTACCCAGCAATCAATAGACCAAAGACCGATCAGCTCGCCAAACATCTGACTAATCTCGGGAGCGGTTACAAAATCACCTTTGACACCGAACGTTTCTCCGCGCTGATAATAGCCAAACTCGGGATGAAGCAGTGCGGCCTTCATATAATCCTCAAGAGCCATGGGACCGTTTTTGAGAATTTGTTGTTTTAGAATGGCAAGTAGGGAACTCATGATCTATTTTTTTCTTTTACCGAAAATCAGATACATCCCGATTACAATCATGGGAATAGACAGAAGTTGCCCCATAGTCGTCCCGCCAGCTAAAAATCCCAAATGCGCATCTGGTTGGCGAAACAATTCCACAAACCCGCGTGCGAGTGCATAGCCTGTGAGGAATACACCGGTTAAAAGGCCGGGTTTTTCATGAAGTTTAAAATGCCGTAAAATCATGATTATGACGAAGAGAAGAGCCCCTTCTAAAGCGGCTTCATATAGCTGACTTGGATGGCGTGGCATTGGTCCGCCGCCCGGGAAAGGCATTGCCCAAGCGACATCTGATGCGCGGCCGAATAATTCACCGTTGATAAAATTGGCAATCCGTCCAAAAAATAGGCCGACAGGTGCAACAGTTGCCAACATGTCGGCCAGTGCAAGTGCGGGAAACTTATGTTTGCGAGCAAATAGGATTGCTGCGACAACAACTCCGAGGAAACCGCCATGAAAAGACATGCCGCCTTGCCAAACCATGAAAATCTCTATGGGGTTATCAAAGTAATAGCCGGGCTTGTAGAATAGGACATATCCTAATCTTCCGCCCAAAATGACTCCCATAGTGGCCCATACAAGAAAATCATCCACTTGTTCCACAGTGATTTTCGAAGCTGGATTCTTTGCGAAATGAAGCATTAAGCGCCAACCAATAATGAGGCCGGAGATATAGGCGAGGGCATACCAGCGGATGGCGAAAGGGCCAATGCTGAAAATTATGGGATCGATCTCCGGAAAGGAGAGAGCCGAAAAAGTAGTAAGTAAATTCATAGTTCACTATATAGAGGCAAACTGAAAATGCGCAAGCCATCTCAACGCTTTGAAGTCAGTTGCAATTAGTGGTTTCGCACGCCATATTGCAAGGATATTGAAAGGGACAATGTAATGCAGACCAATTCACGACTTTTTGACGATTTTGCAAGACTAGCATCTGGTGCACTTGGGACAGCTCAAGGCGTAAAAACCGAGATGGATAATCTGGTTCAGCAACAAATTGAACGGCTTATGGCAAATATGGATTTAGTTCCGCGGGAAGAGTTCGATGCGGTAAAAGCCATGGTCATTGGATTGAGCGAGACAGTTGAAGAACAGTCGAAGACCATCGCAGCCCTTGAAAAACAATTGAAGCCAAAAGCAGCCCAGCGGAAAACCGCTCCGAAAACGCCTAAAAAAGATGTGGAAGGCTAATTTCCTAATCTGAAGCGGATTTTTGAATCCAAGGCATCCTCTTGCTTTGCTCATGTTATCCACAAGAATTATGTGAAGTTCATTGCTTTCTTGTTGCGCAGCAAATTTCTGTTGGGTACGCTATATATGTGGTGATGCTTAATATAGGCATACCATATATTGCCCGAAGCGAAGTTCTTGTCCTTCAAGGATCCTACAGTTGGCACTATTGGATTACGGCGGGAGTTTTCGAAAGAAGGAGACCTGCCATGACAACAATGCCGTACGCACACGATGAAACCGATGATCAAAATCCGCTAGATACTGTTGAAAATATAATCAATGCAAACGATTGGTCTTTTGATCGACAGGGAAGCAACGAACTTACCGTCGGTGTTGAGGGAAGCTGGTGCCAATATCATTTATGGTTTTCTTGGCGTTCTGATATTCGCGCGGTTCACTTTTCTTGTGCCTATGATGTTAAAGTTCCAGATAAAAGGTTTGACGTTATATACGAATTGCTGGCACGCATGAACGAGAGGTTGTTCGTGGGGCATTTTGATGCTTGGCGCGAAGAGGGGCTAATTATGTTCCGCCATGCCCTTCTGCTGAATAAACAAAGTGATTTAGAGACTGACCAAATCAACACGCTTGTTGAAATTGGGATGAAAGAATTGGAAAAATTTTATCCTGCTATTCAATTTTGCCTTTGGGGTGGAAAATCACCCGAAGAGGCATTGGAGGCAGCGATGCTAGAGACAATGGGTGAAGCCTGAAAATGAATATGTCTATTTTACTTGTAGGTTGCGGCAATATGGGCCGCGCAATGTTAGGTGGTTGGATCGAAGAGGGGGTGAAGCCAAATGACGTTGTTGTTGTTGATCCCGGTTTGGATAACCTTGACAAGGCAACCAAATTTGGATGTAGAGCGTTTTCATCTCCTATGTTGATTGAAACGGGGTTTCAACCAGATGTCATAATTTTGGCAGTGAAACCACAAGTTATCTCTGACGTGCTTTCAAGTTATCAGGCTTACGCCAAAAAAGGTGCTCTCGTTATCTCTGTTGCAGCCGGCGCTCGAATAGCTTTGTTTGAAGAGAGTTTTGGTGAAGCATCCGCCATCATTCGCACCATGCCCAATACGCCAGCGGCCATTCGCCGCGGCATGATGGTGTCTTGTGCAAATTTACATGTAACTGCAAAGCATAAAAAAATGTGTGATCAGCTGATGCAGGCCATCGGGGCAACTGCGTGGGTTGATGATGAAACCTTGATGGATGCCGTAACAGGTTTGTCGGGTTCTGGGCCAGCCTATGTCTTCTACATGATACAAGCCATGATAGAGGCGGGTATTGCTGCTGGCCTGCCCTCTGAACTTGCCGAAAAGCTTGCGAAAACAACCGTGTCCGGCGCAGGTGAACTCGCGCTTCAATCAAGTGATACGGTAGAACAGCTGCGTATTAATGTGACAAGCCCTAACGGCACAACTGCTGCAGGATTAGATGTCTTAATGGGACCTGACGGGCTCGCTAAGTTAATGGATGAGACAGTCGCGGCAGCGACGGCTCGGTCTATAGAATTAGGGTAACTCTTTAAAGTTGTAAAAATATCATTATGTTCTCCTTAAGCCTAAAGGAGAACATAAATGTCAGATGATACACAAGCAGGCCCGGCAGATGCACCACCTGCCGGTACTCCAACCATGGCTGGGAAAATGATGATCCCGGATATGTCAGGCCTTGATGTTGGCCAGTCATCAAATGTTGCTGTTATGGGCGCTGTTTCCAATCAAGCTGCCGCGGCTTTTCAAAAAATTGCCACATCTCAACAGTCGACACTTGTTAGCGCAGTTGAAACATTCCAAAAATCCATTCAAGACACATCGCTTAGCGCTGGAATGTCACCGGACCAAATTCCAGATATTACTGTGCAAGCGGCAAATATGAGCCGAATCTCCCAAAATTTTACGAAAGTTGCGAGCAGCTTATCTGCAACAACAGCCCTCTCAGCTGAAACGTTGATGAAGTCCGTTGCTCAATCCATGGCAAAAATTGAAGAAACAGCCAAAAAATTCTCTGGTGGTTAGAGATAAAAATCGTCAAAGTGAGCCAAATTTAATCTCTATAGCGGGTGAAATATGGCTAAAAGTGAAGACGAAATACAATTTGAAGATTTCTTGAAAGTTGATATTCGTGTAGGCGTTATTGTCAAAGCGGAAGAGTTTCCAGAGGCTCGAAACCCAGCTTATAAACTTCAAATTGATTTTGGCGAAGAAATTGGTCTGAAAAAAAGCTCAGCCCAGATTACTAAGCTTTATGGATTGTCTGATTTGGTTGGTCGTAAGATAGCTGCTGTCGTGAATTTCCCGCCTCGGCAAATTGGACCTGTAATGTCAGAAGTTCTTGTTCTTGGGTTCAGTGATGAAAACGGGGATATATCATTGGTAAGCCCGCAGCATGATGTGCCTTTGGGAAACAGGATGCATTAATGGAGTGACCTCTAGATGGGTGATGATACTGAAGAGATAGAAATGCCGGTACCGCCAGATCTGTCAGCATTATATCAGGAGCATCGTGAAAAACTTAACGAGGCTTTTGCAAGCTCTTGTGCGGCCTTTGAAGTGTTTAAGCAAAGGGATGCCCAAATTGGGGTGTTGAGCCAAGCCTATCAAGAGGAGATTGTGAAGGTCTTTGCAATTGCGCAAGCTGTGGTTAATCCGCCAACTGCCATTGCGTCCGTACCACTCGTTCTCGCGGCAGCAAATGAAGCCTTCGCCAAAGCACCGGTAACTGAAGCAGCTTTAAAAGCTTTGATTGAAGGGACATTTGCCCCGTTTAAATAAATTGTTTTAAAGCGGGAAGAACAATTCAACCCTAAGTCCGCCTGCAGGGCTTTCTGCAAGACGGATTTGCCCACCATGCCCATGCATAACATCTCGGGCAATGGTCATACCAAGGCCGCTTCCGCCGGTTTCTGAATTGCGAGATGTGTCCAGTCTATGAAAAGGCTTAAAAACATCTACGCGTTTGTCGCGGGGAATGCCGGGGCCATTATCATCCACAATGATCAAAATTTGATCCCCTTTGTATCCGGCTTGAATACGGATTTCGGTGGCGTAGCGTCTTGAGTTTTCAACCAGATTTGTCAGGCAACGTTTGACGCTGTTGGGGCGAATATGGGCTTCGATAATCTCGGGTGAAGATAACGCGATAGGCGTTCCCTGCCGCAAAGCATTGTCAACTACTTCACGGACGATTTCAGCAATATTCACATCTTCAGCTATTTCTGCTTCTTGGCCTTTTGCAAATGATAAATATCCTTCAACCATGTTTCGCATGTCATCTACATCACCTGTGAGATTAAGTTTCGCATCTCCCTCTTCCATCATAGCTAATTGGAGTTTCATACGAGTGAGGGGAGTTCGTAAATCATGGCTAACGCCCGCAAGCATTTCTGTGCGCTGGGTGATTTGTCTCGAAATGCGGTGCTTCATTTCATGGAATGCGTTAGAGGCCAGCCTTATCTCTTGAGCGCCTGTGGATTTGAAGTCCTCCACGGTTTGCCCTTTACCAAATAATTCAGCGGCGTGAGCCAATTGTATGATGGGCCGCATCTGGTTCCGGAGGAAAAGAACTGCAATGGTCAGCAGGACCATTGAAATCCCAACCATCCACATGACAAAAATGTAGGTTGTGCTGGAGAATAATCTTTTATCACGGACGATAACTTGCAGAACATTTTCCGGAAGCTGCACGCGAATGATCACACTTTCAAGGAGGTCGTTTGTGTTGAGAGTGAAAGCGCGTCCTGGAAGACTCTCCTGGAGCGCACGCGCCATGTGTTGCTCTAAGAACCCATAGTTGTCTTGAGGGGTAGCTGGAATGGAAAGGCGCCCCTCTTTTTCAAAAGTTATGGTTAGTCTCATCTGAGCTCGAGCGGTGGCGAGTATACTGGCTTGGGATTCTGCTCCCGGAAAACGGTCTGCTAATGAGATTACGGTGGCAATTTCACCGGATACACCTTGGGCCAATCGTCTGGCGACATCATTCCAATGTCGCTCGTAAAAGATGTAGGTTGCCACGACTTGAAGTAGGATGGTCGGTAAAATAACAATAAGTAACGAGCGGGCAAAGAGTGTCCGTGGTGTCAGTTGTTTCAATGGTTTCAGAATTTTAAAATTTGGAAATGATAATTTCATTCTATTACCCTAAACCGTGTGGCTTTTATAATTAGCTGTTAATCGGCCCACAGAACATATCCTTCTCCGCGTACAGTTTGTAGATAACGCGGCACCTTTGGGTCGACCTCTATCTTACGCCTTAATCGGGTGATTTGCACATCGACTGCTCTTCCTTGAGTTCCACTGCTCAAGGATAAAACATCACGGGACACTGGGACGCCGGGAGATGTGGCCAACGTTTTTAACAAAATCTGTTCACTTGATGTCAAATTGATGGGTACTCCATCTTTGGCCAGTTCTCCTTTTGGAATGTTGAAGGCAAATTCACCAAAACAAATGTCGGAGATTGTTTCTTGTCGGGAGCGCCTTAAAATAGCGGCAACCCGAAGAAGAAGTTCTCTGGGCTCAAACGGTTTGGTTAAATAATCATCGATCCCAGCTTCCAGCCCGTCAATCCGGTCAGACGCTTCAGCCATCGCAGTCAGCATAAGAATAGCAACAGTTTGATTATATCCGCGCGTTTCCCGCATGGATTTTGCAAATGATAGCCCATCTTGACCCGGCATCATCCGATCAAGCACCACCAGATCGAAAGATAACCCCTTCATTTTCGTCGCTGCATCTTCTGCGCTTTCTGCAACGGAAACCCGGTATCCATTATCTGACAGGTATTTTTTCAGCAAAGATGCAAGTCTTGTATCGTCATCCACTACCAATATATGTGGGGCGTTATCGTTCATCGGAGAAAAATGTTCCTGTTGCTTAGGTTTTCATAATGCGTTTGAGCGCCTGTTCGCGATCATCGTCTGTAATTAGGCCTTCAAGAACCTGCCTGTAGCCGGCAACGGCGTCACCTCCTGCTTCTTTAAAGGCTTTGGCCACTTGTTTTTGCTGAATTTCACTAATTTTATGTTCAAGGGCGACACCTTCTTTTGACAAAAACAAAAGGCGTTGCCTGCGATCCGTAACGCCGGGCCGTTGCTCGATAAAGCCGCGTTCCACAAGGGCATTTAGGACACGGCTAAGACTTTGCTTGGTAATTCGGAGAATTTCCAGCAATTCTGAGACAGTGATTCCCGGATTTCGTCCGACAAAGTGAATGACGCGATGGTGGGCTCTGCCAAAATTATAGTCTTTCAGGACTTGGTCGGGCCCATCGGTAAAGTCTCTATAAGCAAAAAACAGCAGTTCTATGCATTGTCTGAGTTCCTCTTCGCGGAGGAATAGCGGGTTCATTCCAGATTTTACGTCAGCCATGTTGACTTATTTTTCTCATAATGTTACCAAGAACAAGCTTCGTTCGAAATAAATGAACTCTGCGTGCGAAAATACGACATATTATAACTCAAGGTGTAATGAAATGGATACCACCTCTTTTGCCGAACGTGACGGCTATATTTGGTTTAACGGAGAATTGGTCGATTGGCGAGATGCCAATGTACATGTTCTCACACATGGTTTGCATTATGCCAGTAGTGTGTTCGAAGGGGAACGGGTCTATGACGGTGAAATTTTTAAATTAACCGAGCATAGCGAGCGCCTTATCAAATCTGCTGAAATATTGGGTTTTGATATTGGGATGACTGTTGATGAAATTAACAGCGCATGCCTTGCCACCATATCTGCAAATAAGATCGTCGACGGGTATGTTCGGCCACTAGCATGGCGCGGATCTGAAATGATGGGTGTCTCAGCTCAGCAGAATAAAATAAATTTTGCTGTAGCGGCGTGGGTATGGCCCAGTTATTTTGACCCTGCAGCCCGTATGCAAGGCATCCGATTGAAGATATCCGACTGGAAGCGACCGTCTCCAGAAACGATTCCAACCCAGTCGAAGGCCGCCGGTCTTTATATGATTTGTACATTGAGTAAGCATCAGGCTGAATCCGAAGGCTTTGACGATGCTGTTATGCTGGATTACCGGGGGCGTGTTGCAGAAGCAACTGGAGCCAACATCTTTTTCACGAAGCAGGGCGTGTTGCACACACCGACACCAGATTGCTTCCTTGATGGGATAACAAGGCAGACTATTATAGCCTTGGCGAAAGCTCGCGGCATTGAAGTCGTTGAACGTGCCATTATGCCTGAAGAAATGTCAGAATTTGATGAATGCTTCTTAACCGGTACTGCGGCTGAAGTGACGCCTGTACAGAGTATCAGCGAGTATAAATTCACACCGGGCGATATTTGCAAAACGTTGATCAGCGATTATGAAAATACGGTTCGGCGCAAAGCCGCAGCATAAAGAAAACCATATTAAAAGCTAAATGAGAACAGCCGCTTCCGTAAATGGGGCGGCTGTTCTCATTTTCGCCCCTTTTTGTTTTGATAATAAGGCGCAATGAGGGTATTCATGACGGGTGCCGTTGTAGAATAGAAATATTGGCTGGTTTGGACGAACAGGGATTGAAATGAAGCGCGTTGGTTTTGTAATTAGTTTGGTATTGTTTAGCTCAACCATGGCTTTGGCTGATTTTCAGGCCGGTCTGACAGCGTATAATAGTCGAAATTTTCAAAAAGCTATTTCCATATGGGAGGCTGATGCTGCCCTTGGAGATTTCAACGCTCAGTTCAATC
Organism: uncultured Alphaproteobacteria bacterium; assembly: GCA_913062525.1. Taxonomy (GTDB): domain Bacteria; phylum Pseudomonadota; class Alphaproteobacteria; order Sneathiellales; family Sneathiellaceae; genus Sneathiella. The sequence continues at coordinate 11,947 of CAJXWA010000104.1, forward strand.
TAGGCGCGTTGTATGAGCAGGGCGTCGATGGCATCCCAAAAGACTTATCAAAATCTTACGCATGGTACCGACTGGCAGCGGCTCAAAATATTGAAGTTGCAAATGCAGCTCTTGGACGTATAAAACCGTTATTAACATCTGGTCAAATCGAAGAAGGAAACACGCTTGCTATCAGTGTTCTTGGTAGGTGGTACCGGAAAAATATTGGTCAAAACGAAGAAGAATATCAAAAAATTCTAGCAAATCGTGAAGCGCAACAACAATCAAGGGTTGATGCTGAAAAGCGTGCCGCAACGCAAAGGGCGCGGCAACAACGTGCAGTTATTGCCCAAC
>CAJXWA010000105.1 GCA_913062525.1 uncultured Alphaproteobacteria bacterium
TTATTAAATATGCGAGAGAAATCCGCCGTTACGGAGCGGCCGCAATTGTTATGGCGTTTGATCAAGACGGGCAAGCGGATAGCAAAGAGCGGATGATTGAAATTTGCACGCGATCCTACAAGATTTTGACGGAAGTCGTTGGTTTCCCGCCGCAAGATATTATTTTTGATCCAAACGTTTTCCCCATCGCGACCGGTATTGAAGAGCATCGCAATTTTTCCAAAGACTATATTGAAGCCACTCAATACATAAAAGAAAACCTGCCATATGCAAAAATCAGCGGCGGCGTGAGTAACATGTCTTTCTCTTTCCGGGGAAACAACCCCATGAGAGAGGCTATGCATGCCGTCTTCCTCTATCACAGTGTCAAAGCTGGAATGGATATGGGGATCGTAAATGCCGGCCAATTGGCGGTGTATTCGGATATCCCTGAAGAGATGAGGGAACGCGTTGAAGATGCCGTCCTAAACCGACGTGAAGACGCCACGGAACGTTTGCTAGAAATTGCAGAAGAAGCGGTGGGCCAAAAAACTGGTAAAGTGCAAGATCTGTCTTGGCGTGAAGGCACTGTTGGAGAGCGGCTTGCGCACGCTTTGGTTAAAGGTATAACCGAATACATCGAAGATGATGCTGAAGAAGCCCGCCAGTCCGTAGATCGCCCGATCAAAGTCATCGAAGGTCCGTTAATGGACGGTATGAATATTGTGGGTGATTTGTTTGGTTCAGGTAAAATGTTCTTGCCGCAAGTGGTGAAAAGCGCGCGTGTTATGAAACAGGCTGTCGCTTATCTGCTCCCCTTTATTGAAGATGATAAGGCTGAAGGCGGAGTTAGCCGTGCCAAGGGGAAAATTCTTCTCGCGACGGTTAAAGGGGACGTCCATGATATCGGAAAGAATATTGTGGGTGTTGTTCTTCAGTGTAATAATTTTGAAGTTATCGATTTGGGCGTCATGGTTCCTTACAGCAAAATTATTGAAACGGCCAAAGCTGAGAATGTGGATATCATTGGGCTTAGCGGTTTGATTACGCCGTCTCTAGAAGAAATGGCGACAGTGGCCGCAGAGCTACAACGGGACGATTTCTCTTTGCCACTTTTAATCGGAGGGGCGACAACATCTAAAGTGCATACAGCGCTTAAAATTGCACCAAACTACGAAGGATCTACCATTTATGTGACCGATGCCTCTCGTGCTGTTGGTATCGCGACGCAACTGACCAGTCAGGATAACAGCGAAAAACTGATGAATGATATCAAGGCAGAATATGAGCTGGTTCGGGAAAATTATTACAAAAAAGCCAAACCAGATGCCCAATCATCAATTGAAGACGCACGGGCCAATGGGGCGAAGGTTAATTGGGATGGATACCAACCTCCGAAACCAAGTTTCCTTGGCGTTCGTCAATTCGATGGCATTGATCCTGCGACCATAGTTGACTACTTCGACTGGTCACCGTTTTTCAGAACTTGGGAGCTTGCTGGACATTTTCCAAAGATACTTGAGGATGAAGTCGTCGGTGAAACGGCAACCGAACTTTATAACGATGCCCAAAGCATGCTGGCCAAAATCATCAAAGAGAAGTGGCTGACTATTAAAGCGGTTGTTGGATTCTTCCCAGCAGCTCGAGACGGTGATGATGTGGTGCTTTATGAAGACGATACCAGAACAACAGAAATTCACCGTTTCTGCTTCTTACGCCAGCAAATGAGCCGTAAAAATAACAGAGCAAACCATTCTTTGGCCGATTATATTGCGCCAATTGAAAAGAATGTACCTGATTACATAGGTGCTTTTATGGTGACAGGCGGCCTTGGTATTGAAGATCAATTGGCAGAATTTGCAAAAACGCACGATGATTACAGCAGTATTTTGCTCAAAGCCTTGGCCGACCGTTTTGCTGAAGCGACGGCAGAGTATATGCATCAACTGACCCGGAAAGAGCTATGGGGATATGGTGCAGATGAGGCGTTATCTAATGAAGATCTGATCCGAGAAAATTACCGTGGTATTCGTCCGGCACCGGGCTATCCAGCATGCCCAGAGCATTCTGAAAAAGTTGGCTTGTTTGAATTATTGGATGTCGAAAACCGCATTGGAGCCTATATTACGGAAGGGTATGCAATGATGCCGGCATCCTCTGTGTCTGGTTATTACTTCGCTCATCCAGATGCTCGATATTTTGGTGTGGGAAAGGTTTCAAAAGACCAAGTTGAAGATTACGCCAAACGGAAAAACGTGTCTGTAGAGCAAGCAGAAAGATGGCTTGCATCTAATTTAAGTTACGACCGCAGTCGTCTATAATAAATACTGACAAAAAAGTGATTTAACAAATAGGCTCAAATCATCGATTTTTGAGAGACTAGAAGCAAAGGAATGCGTATGTCTCTCAAAAATTTTATGTCAATCGCTGTATTTTGGACGTTTATGGTGCCCTTTTCAGCGAGCGCGTTTGAAGAAATCCAAACGGGATACTTCAACAAAACCGCATTGCAAGGTTTTGACAGTTCTCGCTATTTGACTGACGGTCTATCGGTCAAAGGATCTAAAACATTTATTTTCGACTGGAAGGGTGCTACGTGGCACTTTGCTGATGCCGAAAGCCGCGATCTATTCGCCGCGAGTCCAAACCAATATGCTCCGCAATACGGAGGATATTGTTCTAACCAAATGAGCCTTGGAAATCTGTCGAATATTGATCCGGGAGTTTGGCTCATCCATAAAGAAAAACTTTATTTCTTCGGCCATCAAATTGGCAAGGATCGCTGGCAAGAAACGGGTATCGATGCTCGTATTAAAGATGCCGACCGTCATTGGAAAAAGTATATGGCGGAAAATAAATAGGTCTCTTGTCGCGTGACGGTAATTTCCTCTATCCTGTAAGAAACGAATTCAGGGTAGGGTGATATGCAGTTTATCAGTTACGACGACGCAGACTCCAAATTAACATGGGGAGAGACAGCAGATGCGATCGCAGCGGGACATAAGCTTGAAAAAGCTGAAATCGGAGATCTACTGCTCAGTAAGGGGGACCGAAGCCTACTCAGTCGCGCAGCCTGGATTGATGGTGTTGGAATTGCCCTTAAATCTGTAACAGTTTGCCCTGAAAATAGCGGAAAAATACCACCGCTCCCCTCTGTACAGGGGGCAATGCTTATTTTCGATAGCCGCTCCGGTGCCCTTACATCGATCGTCGACGGCCCGCTTGTTACCAAATGGAAAACCGCTGGTGATAGCGTTTTAGGCGCACGCTTACTTGCAAGACCAGATGCCAAATCATATTTGGTGGTTGGAGCCGGCACTGTTGCAAAATCACTGCTTGAAGCTTACCGCGAAACCTTTCCCGGTTTGGAGACCTTTACCATATGGAATAGAAATTCGGATCGTGCAAAAAATTTAGCAAAAGAAATGGCCCTGCAGGGTGTGACGGTAAATGTTGCCGACGATTTAGCCCGTGCTGTCGCAAATGCTGACATTATCTCATGTGCTACGATGGCTAAAGAGCCTGTTATTTTCGGGAGCTGGGTTAAACCCGGAACTCACGTTGATCTGATCGGCGCATATCGCCCCGATATGCGGGAGGCCGATGATACGCTGATGAAAAAGGCGCGGATATTTGTGGATTCGCGAGAGACTACAATTGGCGAAATTGGTGAACTAATTATCCCGATGGATAGCGGTGTTATTTCAGAAAATGACGTTTTGGGGGATTTTCGCGATTTGTGTAATGGCGGTACGGGACGGCAGACGAGCGATGAAATTACGCTGTTTAAAAACGGCGGCGGTGCCCATCTGGATTTGATGACAGGGACCATGATTGTTCGGAAGATGAAAGTTTAGTCTGGGGTAAATATAGTTTGTTCTCGTTTGATGCCCCTGAGTTGGAATTTACCCAATTTTTTTGACTTTGACGTTAGGTTTTCAGAAAATTTTTGAGAATAGAGTAAATGTTCACCAGAGCCCTTTGTTAAATTTTCTAACCTGGAAGTGAGATTGACAGCAGGCCCCATTACCGTGAAATCTAACCGGTTTTCTGATCCGACATTGCCGTAAATTGCTTTGCCAAAGTGCAGACCAATTCCAAAATCAATGGTTGGCTGATAAGCATCTTCTCGTGTCTGATTTTCAGTCGTAGTTTCTTGAAAAGCTTGCTGGGCTGCGAGTAAGGCTGCATCGCAAGCCTCAGTTTTTGAAGTGGTCTCGTCCACCGGAAAAACGGCGAGTACCGCGTCTCCTATAAATTTAAGAATCTCGCCGCCGTGAGCGGAAACACTATCTCCGATGATTTGAAAATAACGGTTTAATAATCCAAACATTTCTTCCTTTTCAAGGTTTTCGGACATTTCGGTGAATTTTCGAAGGTCGCTAAACCAAATCGCAGCTTCGATATCCTCGCCGTCACCGCGTTGAAATTGACCGTTCATGATCCGCTCACCGGATCGATGACCGACATAGGTGTCAAGCAGGGTGATTGCTATGCTCCGTGTCGCGTGGATTTCGATGATCAGCGATAAATAGGGAGCGAGGTGCTCGAGATCTGAAATGTTTTGATCGGAAAACCCCGTTTTTGAGTTGGTTGCGCAGTTAAAGACAGGTGTCGTGTTGTCCAAAAATTTGAGAGGCAACATAACATAGTCAACCAATCCCTCTTCTGCTTGAGCGAACAAAACGGGGTGATCAATCTTCGGATCTAATTGATCAAGCCGCCGCCGCAGAGTTTGTTGGGTTTTATGGACCCATTCGGCGGGACTGCCAATATAGCTGTCAGAATTTCTGATGCCATGTTCGCCGCCCCAATGGATGGCTTTCTGGTCGGTTTTGCTCCAAACATAAGCCCAGACATCCAGTTGGGGATGGATTGTCTGAAATCCCACACGTAATCTGGAAACCGGAATACCTGCTTGTTGTAATTTGTCAGCAAACTGTTCAATGAATTCCAGTGCGTCTGGAATTAGCCGGCCGTCACCTAACATCCAGTTTTTTACGCTTTCCATTTCTTATCTTTCAATAATGTTAAGGACTAAGCACTAGTTAATAGGAAAACATTAAAATATTTCAATACTCTACACTTAATTTTGGGTATTTGTTGGCAATTTCAAGAGCGCTTCCATATGGTTTGTGAAAGAAGTTAGCAAAGATAAGATTGTTTCTGAGGGGGAACGCGAGGATGGCACATAAGGGAATAATCTTGGCAGGTGGAACTGGCTCGCGTTTGCATCCACTGACATTGGGTGTGAGTAAGCAGCTAATGCCTGTTTACGATAAGCCGATGATATATTATCCGCTGACGGCATTGATGCTTGCGGGGGTTCGTGAAATTCTCATCATCACCACCCCTGAAGAGCAATATCTATTCCAACGCCTACTTGGTGACGGTCAGAAATGGGGTTTGGAGATTTCCTACGCCATCCAACCATCACCTGATGGATTGGCTCAGGCGTTTATTCTTGGTGAAGACCATGTGGGTGACGACCCCTCAATATTGATTTTGGGAGATAATATTTTTTATGCGGCTCAATTTACCCAATTGCTTGAAAACGCAGGTAAACGGGAGAGCGGTGCCACAGTATTTGGATATCATGTATCTAATCCATCGGCCTACGGTGTTGCTGAATTCGACGCAAATGGGAAGGTTATTGGCGTGGAAGAAAAACCTCTGCATCCCAAGTCAAATTTTGCCATTACGGGACTTTATTTCTACGACAATCAAGTGGTGGAAATGGCAAAGTCGTTGAAACCAAGCGCAAGGGGCGAGCTAGAGATCACGGATCTAAATCGTTTGTATCTTGAAAAAGACCAGCTTCACATGGAGTTCCTAGGGCGGGGAAGCGCTTGGCTTGATACCGGAACCCATGACAATTTGATGGAAGCGTCCTCGTTTGTACAAACCATAGAAAAACGCCAGGGATTGAAAATAGCTTGCCCCGAAGAAATTTCTTTTCACCGCGGATATATATCTGAAGATCAGTTGGAAGAATTAGCGATGCCGTTGATGAAAAGTGGTTATGGCGCTTACCTGATGTCCCTTATGAAATAGGGAGCCAGCGGTAGTCTCTACCGCTGGCTTCAGTATTTTTACGGCTTAGATGATGCCTTTTTCAGTGAGTGCCGCGATGATTATATCCGCAGCGGCCTCGACTGAAATTTTACCACCCTCAATTATGATTTCTGCATTTTGAGGAACTTCATAATCTGAGTCAATTCCGGTGAAATTCTTTATCTCACCAGCACGGGCTTTTGCATATAAGCCTTTGATGTCCCGTTGTTCGCAAATCTCTAAAGGGGTATCAACAAATACCTCGAAGAATTCACCGTCATCCATCAGGTTTCTTGCCATCTGGCGTTCACTTCTAAAGGGCGAAATAAACGATACAAGCGTGATCAGGCCAGCATCTGTCATTAGTCTTGCTGTCTCCCCTACACGGCGAATATTTTCAACCCGATCTGCATCAGTGAAGCCAAGGTCTTTGTTCAGACCGTGGCGCACATTGTCACCATCAAGAAGATAGGTATGCTTACCCATGGCATGGAGTTTTTTCTCTACCTGATTGGCGATAGTCGACTTGCCTGAGCCTGAAAGCCCGGTGAACCAAAGCACAGCAGGTTGTTGTCCTTTTTGTTCGGCGCGGGCTTTTCTATTGATATCAACTGACTGCCAATGAATATTTTCTGAACGCCGCAAAGCGAAATCAATAACACCCGCGCCAACTGTTTCGTTAGAAAAGCGATCGATAAGAATGAATGACCCTGTTTTGCGGTTATCACAATAGGCATCAAAAGAGATGGCCTTATCCAAGGCAAAGTTACAAACACCGATTTCATTCAACGAGAGTGTTTTGGCCGCCGTGTGCTCCAGTGTATTTACGTTGATTTTGTGTTTCAGGGCACTGACACGCGCAGTTGATGAATTCGTTCCTATTTTGAGAATGTAATTCCGACCTGGAAGCAATTCTTCATTGCTCATCCATACCAGTTTCGCTTCAAATTGATCTGCTGTTACTGAGCGATCTTGAAGCGCACAAAGGGTGTCGCCGCGGCTAATGTCAATTTCATCATTTAGGGTAATTGTAATCGCCTGACCTGCATAGGCAACGTCCAAACTACCATCAAACGTGACAATGTCCTTAACTGTACTGCTCTTTCCTGATGCAGGTTCAACGATACCATCGCCAACGCGGATCGAACCACTTGAAATGGTCCCAGAGAATCCCCGGAAATCCAAGTTAGGACGGTTCACCCATTGCACGGGAAATCTGAACGGTTTGTCTTCAAGGTCTTCGTCAACCTGAACGTCTTCCAAATGAGACAGCAACGTTGGTCCAAGGTACCAGCGCATGTTCTCACTGTGAGCAATGATATTGTCACCGGCGAGCGCTGAAAGAGGGATCGGAGTAACGTTTTCAAAGGCAAGGTCTGTCGCAAATTCATTATATTCTTCAACGATTTTGTTGAAGACGTTGCTGTCATAATCAACGAGATCCATTTTATTAACAGCGAGAATAACGTTCTTGATCCCAAGCAGTGACACAAGAAAGCTGTGACGCATAGTTTGGGTGAGAATGCCTTTGCGAGCGTCAATCAGAATGACGGCAAGATCCGCTGTGGAGGCACCAGTTACCATATTTCTGGTATATTGTTCGTGCCCCGGTGTGTCCGCTACAATGAATTTGCGCTTGTCTGTTGCGAAAAACCGGTACGCGACATCAATGGTAATCCCCTGTTCGCGTTCAGCCTGCAAGCCGTCCAACAAAAGAGCATAGTCAAGTTTACCGCCTTGAGTTCCAACACGCTTGCTCTCAGATGCAAGTGTCGCGAGTTGGTCTTCAAAGAGCATTTTTGAATCCCAAAGGAGCCGTCCAATAAGCGTGCTTTTACCGTCATCAACGCTACCGCATGTAATGAAACGGAGCATGCCTTTTTGCTCTTGGGATTTAAGATAATCGTTAATCTCAGAATTTGTGGTGTCCAGAGGCTGGTTCATTAGAAATAGCCCTCCTGTTTTTTACGCTCCATGGATCCGGATTGGTCCTTGTCAATTAATCGGCCTTGGCGTTCTGACGTCCGGGCAACGAGCATTTCCTGAATAATCTCAGGAAGGTCGGATGCCGTTGACTCGATTGCACCTGTCAATGGATAGCAGCCAAGGGTTCTGAAACGGACGGACTTCATTTCTGGTGTCTCGCCTTCTTCAAGTGGCATCCTATCATCGTCCACCATTATCATCATGCCATCACGCTCGACTACTGGACGTTTGGCTGCGAAATACAGTGGGACAATTGGAATTTGTTCCAGATAAATATATTGCCAAATATCAAGTTCGGTCCAATTCGACAGTGGGAATGCACGGATGCTTTCCCCCGGATGAACACGCGCATTATAAGTGTTCCAAAGTTCAGGTCTCTGCGCTTTTGGATCCCAGCGATGGGTATCCGTTCTGAACGAGAATATTCTTTCTTTCGCGCGGGAAGCCTCTTCATCACGCCTGGCACCACCAAAAGCCGCATCAAATTTGTAATGATCAAGGGCTTGTTTAAGTCCTTCCGTTTTCATCACATCTGTATGCAGTGCAGATCCGTGAGTAAACGGGCCAACACCGCGTTCCACGCCATCAGGATTAATGTGGACCAGCAAATTAAGTCCATATTCTTTAACGATTTTTTCCCGGAACTCGATCATTTCCTTAAATTTCCATGTGGTGTCTACATGAAGCATTGGAAAAGGAATCGGAGACGGATAGAAAGCTTTTCGGGCCAAATGCAATAAAACAGAACTGTCTTTCCCAATGGAATAAAGCATTACCGGGTTTTCAAATTCCGAGACAACTTCACGGAAGATATGAATACTTTCCGCTTCTAATTGACGGAGGTGGGATAAACGAGCATTAGACATGTTGGTTTTCTCATCAAAGAAAAGAGGCAAACTTAATCGTGTTCTTTATGGACCTATGCGGTTTTTGCTTCGACTACAAGCTAAAATGCAGCAATTTCACATTTTTTTAGTGTAATAAGTAGATATTATCTAATATTTAGTGTGAGAAATTATTTTTTAATCTTAGTGCCGTTGTTTCAAAGCGTTAAAAGGCAAGCTGTGACAGCATATGTTGAACAGACTGGATCACGGGTTATATATATGCACAATATATCCATGTCGTATTTCGTATTATTCGATTAAATCATGGGAATTGGGAACGGGCCTATTGCAACAAGTTACACACAAAAAAGAGACCGAGATGCGCCTTGCTTGTCCTGAATGTGATTTGTTGCATGAAAGTATGGAAATAACCTACGGGCATTCTGGTTATTGCCAAAGATGCGGGGCTGTTTTATTTCGAAACCATAAAAATAGTCTGGACAAAACATTAGCTTTTGCCATTACGGGCCTCGTTTTCTTTCTTCTTGCGAACATATTTCCAATCCTAGTTTTCAAAATGAACGGAAATACGGAGGCAAATCAACTGGCTGATGGGGCGCTGGAGTTTTTAAATTCAGGTTATTGGCCGCTCGGGATTTTAGTTCTGTTTGCCAGTGTGATTGCCCCCTTATTAGTGCTCTGCTTGTTGGTTAGCATATTGCTGCCTCTCAAATACAATCGTTTGCCAGTTATTCCCGAATTGCAAATCCGAACGTTGCTCTCCCTGCGCCCATGGGCCATGGCGGAGATATTCGTTATTGGAATAATGGTTGCTTTTGTGAAGCTGGGAGATTTTGCTGAAGTGGGAATAGGGGGATCCTTGATCAGTATAATTTGCATGGTTTTAGCGATGGTGTTGGCGTTCGTGTTTTTGGATCGTAGAACACTTTGGCAGCGTTTGGACCAGTTAAAATGAGAGGACTATTACCGATTACAGCCAAAAATTCGGGTATTTTGGCCTGCGAGACCTGCCATAAACTAATTGTTTGTGACACTGTGAGCGAGAAAGGCGCGACGTGCCCACGTTGCAAGAGAGCTATACACGTCCGGAAAAAAGATAGCCTGAACCGGACTTGGGCTCTTCTCGTGGCCGCATTGGTTTTATATATCCCTGCTAACCTGTTTCCCATTATGACATTGATTTCTTTTGGCCGCGAAAGTAGAGAAACTATATTGAGTGGTATTTATCAATTGTTTTTATCTGATCAGTGGGTGATCGCAATAGTAGTATTACTGGCAAGTGTTTTTGTCCCTATTTTTAAAATAGCAGCATTGGCTTTTTTGGTAATATCTGTTCAGATGGGATTGACGTGGCGACCGGTATTTAGGGCACGCTTGTATCGGTTTGTTGAATGGATCGGAAGATGGTCCATGATTGATATTTTTATGATTTCAGTACTTATTGCCCTCGTAAAATTAAAAGCACTGGCTACTATTGAAGCAGGGCCCGGAGCATTGGCGTTCGCCGCAGTTGTTATATTAACCATGTACGCTTCAAAAACATTCGACCCCCGGCTTATGTGGGATCGATTAGAAGGTGAAATAGATGAATAATGCGGAAGAGCCTCAGGCGCATGCGCCTGTAGTGCGTCGCGGTTACACAGGGTTGATGAGCATTTGGCTGATCCCTTTGATTGCGATCTGCATAGCGGGATGGTTAATTATTCAATCAGTTTTGGATAAGGGCCCAGAAATCAGTATTTCTTTGGCGAGTGCCAAAGGACTTGAGGCTGGAAAAACTGCTTTAAAATACAAGGATGTCGTTATTGGTGTCGTTGCCCGTATTGAAATTCCCGATGAACGGGAAGGCATTGATGTTATTGTTTCTATTAATAAAGAAGCTTCAAAATATCTAACGGAAACGGCTCGCTTTTGGGTGGTCTCTCCAGCCATAAGCCTGGAAGGCGTCTCGGGTTTGGAGACGCTCCTATCTGGGGCATACTTGGAAATTGATCCGGGCAATGGTGGGGACACAGCTTATACATTCAAGGGATTAGAAGTTCCCCCAGTTATTACCTCAAAAACATCTGGCAATGAATATATTGTTAGGTCTGATCGCCTTGGAAACATCAAACGCGGAACACCTGTAATCTATAAAGGCCTGCAAGTGGGTAAAATATTGGGATACCGCCTTGCCGATGATCAAAAAACAGTAGAATTGATTACATTTATCGAAGCGCCGCATACGGATTTAATTTTCGAAGGAACTCGGTTTTGGAATGCTGGTTCGGTTTCAATTAATGTCTCCGCGACTGGCGTAGAAATGGGGGCTAGCTCCCTAGCTGCCTTGCTCTCTGGTGCAATTGAATTTTTACCGCCCACGCGGACCCAAAATAGTGTCCTCGCAACCGAAGGTCATGAATTTCATCTCTATGGGGGTCGTAACGCCATGGATGAGGCCCGATTTACAGAGCGTCTGCCTTATTTACTCTATTTTGACGGTTCTGTTAGCGGACTGGAAGTAGGGGCGCCCGTTGAGTTTAAAGGTATCAAAATTGGCTCGGTTCGCGATATTACGCTGGAAATTGAACAAGATACTGGGAATTATTATATCCCGGTTCTTATTGAAATCGAACCTCAGCGTATCGCTATTCAAGACTATGGGAGCAATAACGGATCTGCTCCCATACAACAAAATGTCTTGCGGCAGCGAGCCTTGGAATCGCTTATTAACAGAGGACTTAGGGCGCGTCTTAAATCGAAGAATTTCCTTACGGGGCAGCTGATTGTTGATTTGGATTTGTTTCCAAATAAACCGGCCATATTTGTCTCGCGAAATACGGATTATCAGGAGCTGCCGACACTCCCGACGGAACTTGAAGAAATTACAACGTCTCTCACCCGTCTTGTAGAAAAAATTGAAAAATTGCCCATCGAAAAATTGGCAAACTCGCTTATTCGGACAGCCGAAGGGTTGGAGGGAATTATAAGTGAGGGGCAGTTGATAGAGACAATCGGTGAATATAGAGATTTGGCAAAATCAGTAAGTTCCATGATTGATCAGGTAAATAAAGAAACCCTGCCGCGCATAAGCGATGCTGTGGATGAAGGTAAGGGTGCGTTAAAACGTGTTGATGAAACATTGAAAAGTGCGACAAAATTATTTACGACAGCTGATGCCGCATTATCTGATGGATCACCGCTCAAATATGATCTTACAATCATGATGCGGGACTTATCAGCTGCCAGTAGATC
>CAJXWA010000106.1 GCA_913062525.1 uncultured Alphaproteobacteria bacterium
AAAAGCGGTCGCTAGAGATTTATTTAGGAAAACTGGGGAAGTTTAATGACGACCACCACCCCTGTAGAAGAAGACGGCGTAAAGCGTCGCGATTTTCTATACATTGCCACAGGCGGCGTAGGCGCCGTAGGAACTGCAATGGCGATCTGGCCATTTGTAGCTCAAATGAACCCATCAGCTGATGTATTGGCTTTGTCCTCTACTGAAGTTGATATGAGTGCGATCGAAGTCGGTTCGGAAATCACTGCCGTTTGGCAGGGTAAACCCGTATTTATCCGTCATCGGACTGCCGCAGAAATCGAAGCTGCAAATAGCGTTGATATTGCGACATTACCTGATCCGCAAGCCGACGGCGACCGTACTGAAAAGCCTGAATGGCTGATTATGGTCGGTGTTTGTACGCATCTTGGCTGCGTACCGCTGAAAGAAGCTGGCGATTTCAATGGCTGGTTCTGTCCATGCCACGGATCTCATTACGATACATCAGGACGTATCCGTAAAGGTCCGGCACCGCTTAACTTGGCCGTACCGCCATACAGTTTTATCGATGATAAAACTGTGAAAATCGGTTAGGGGGAACAGACCATGTCATTTGAACCAAAAAACCCGGTCGTAAAATGGGTTGATACGCGCCTACCAATCATTGGTATGCTGCATCACGCACTTTACGAATACCCAACACCTAAGAACTTGAGTTACTGGTGGACCTTCGGATCACTTGCCGGCGTTATGCTGGTTGTCCAGATTGTCACAGGAATCGTTCTTTCCATGCATTACACTGCCCATGTCGATATGGCATTTGACAGTGTTGAGCATATTATGCGCGACGTGAACTATGGCTGGCTGATGCGGTATATGCATGCCAATGGTGCCTCGATGTTCTTCGTTGTCGTGTATCTCCATATTTTCCGGGGTCTGTATTACGGATCATATAAAGCCCCACGTGAATTATTGTGGTGGCTCGGTCTTGTTATCTTCTTATTGATGATGGCAACCGCATTTATGGGTTACGTTCTTCCATGGGGCCAAATGAGCTTCTGGGGTGCGACAGTTATTACAAACCTCTTTGGTGCTATACCGGTTGTTGGCGAGTCTATCGTCACATGGTTGTGGGGTGGTTTCTCTGTTGATAATCCAACATTGAACCGTTTCTTCAGCCTGCATTACTTGTTGCCATTTGTCATTGTTGGTGTGGTTATTCTTCACATCTGGGCTTTGCATACAACAGGGTCGAACAACCCAACGGGTATCGAGATTAAAGATAAGCAAGACAGCATTCCGTTCCATCCTTACTACACAGTAAAGGATTTGTTCGGACTGGGCGTCTTCCTCATCATCTTCTGTGGCTTCTTGTTCTTTGCTCCAAACATTCTTGGGCATCCGGACAACTACATTCCTGCCAATCCGCTGGTAACACCTGCGCATATTGTTCCTGAATGGTACTTCTTGCCATTCTACGCAATCTTGCGGGCTGTTCCTGACAAGCTTGGCGGCGTGATGTTGATGTTTGGTGCTATCGCTGTTTTGTTTGCTCTACCTTGGTTGGACAAAAGCCGGGTTCGTTCGGCACGTTACCGTCCAATTTATAAGCAGCTATTCTGGATTTTCCTTATCGATTGTATCGTTCTTACATATGTTGGCGGTAAGCCAGCAGAAGAGCCATTCATTCTGATTGGGCGACTAGCAACAGCATATTACTTCATCCATATTTTGATCTTGCTGCCGTTGGTTGGTTTGTATGAAAAACACAAACCTCTTCCGGCAAGTATATCGGAGTCGGTATTGGACAAAAAAACTTCTGCTGAGGAGGCTGGCAATGCTTAAATTGATCAAGTCTCTAAGTGCCGCTGTTCTTTTATCAGTGGTCACGTTGTCAGGTGCACAAGCATCTGGCGGCGGTGTTGAACTGAAATCAGTCAACTGGCAACATACAGGTCTTTTTGGAACTTATGATCGTGCAGCCGCTCAACGTGGTTTACAGGTCTTTCAAGAAGTCTGCGCTAGTTGTCATGGTCTGAAGCAGGTGGCTTTCCGGACTTTACAGGATCTTGGTTTTACGGAAGATGAAGTAAAAGCAATCGCCAAAGAATACACATTCGAAGGTGGCCCTGATGATGACGGTGAAATGTTTGAACGTTCAGGTAAGGCATTTGATAAATTCCCGGATCCATTTGCCAACGAAAAGGCAGCACGGGCGTCAAATGGCGGCGCGTTCCCACCAGATTTATCTTTGATTGTTAAGGCAAGAGTCGGTTTTGAAAACTATCTCTATTCCTTGATGACAGGTTATGAAGATGCTCCTGCTGATTTTGATCTGACTGAGGGTATGAATTACAACACATACTTCCCTGGGCATCAAATCGCTATGCCGTCGCCAATTTCTGACGAAGCTGTTGAATATTCTGACGGAACGAAAGCAACTGTTGATCAAATGTCTAAAGACGTAACTGTCTTTTTGGCATGGGCCGCAGAACCTAAGTTGGAAGCACGTAAGCACATGGGCCTCCGGGTTATCCTGTTCTTGCTGGTCCTAACTGGTTTGTTCTTTGCCGTTAAAAAGAAAATCTGGTCAGAGCTTAAGTAAGTTCTGATTTGATACATAAATGAGCGCCTGAATAAGGCGCTCTTTGATTATGGAAAACCCTACCATTTATGGTGGGGTTTTTTGTTTTGGGGTTTGTGATTTTGATCACTAGACAACCGGTCTAATAGTATCTAAATATCCCTGCATGGACACAAAAACTAAAACAGCAAGCGAACATATTTTAGACGTTGGGCGTAGCCTCATCGGTGCGCAAGGGTTCACCGCATTAGGACTTACTCAGCTTTTAAAAGTGGCTGACGTTCCAAAAGGATCCTTCTATCACTACTTTGCGTCTAAGGAGGCCTTTGGTTGCAGTTTGCTTCAGCAATATCTTGCTGAATATTCGCAGCAACTAGATGCCATTTTAAATGAAGAGGGAAAACCCGCAAGGGCACGCTTAATGGGCTATTTCTCGCTTTGGTGCGCGAACCAGACTTCAGAAGAAAGTAAAAATCACTGTTTGATTGTAAAGCTGGCTGCCGAAGTCTCTGACATCTCTGACGATATGAGATCTATCCTTGATCAAGGAACCCAGATGATCACTGACCATTTAATGCGCGCAATTGAAGCCGGGCATCAGGATGGCTCAATTCCAACGTCTGTGCCCGCGGCACAAACAGCGGCAGCACTTTATCAATTGTGGTTGGGGGCGAGCTTGATGACGAAAATAAAACGTCAGGGCGCACCTCTTCAAGAAGCAATGTGGATGACAAACACGCTGTTACCCAGCTCACCGTAATTTTGAACAGTGGGTTGACTGCGTGGTCTTACGCATAACCAACTAAAGATATCTATTCCCCCAAAACATTAGCAACTAATACATGGAAAAAATTATGAAAATTCTTGTTGTTTTAACGTCCCACGATCAACTCGGTGATACTGGTCAAAAGACCGGTTTTTGGCTGGAAGAATATGCGGCCCCGTATTACAGAATGTTGGATGCTGGCGCTGAACTTACGGTAGCATCGCCAATGGGCGGTCAACCACCTCTCGATCCAAAAAGTGATGAGCCGCAGTCGCAAACACCTGCGACGGAGCGTTTCAAAGCTGACGAAAAGGCCCAAGCCATTCTTGCCGCCACTGTCAAATTATCAGCAGTGACAGCAAGCGACTTTGATGCTGTTTTCTATCCTGGTGGTCATGGCCCGCTTTGGGATCTAACCAATGACGCAGACTCTATCGCACTCATAGAAGCTATGACAGCGGCCAATAAACCAGTTGCGGCAGTTTGCCATGCACCTGCTGTATTGATAAACGCCAAGTCACCAAATGGCGATCCGTTGGTTAAAGGGAAAAAAGTAACGGGCTTCAGTAATAGTGAAGAGGCTGCGGTTCAGCTCACTGATGTTGTTCCATTGCTTGTTGAGGACGCACTTTCAGCCAAAGGCGGAATTTACTCAAAAGCTGACGACTGGCACTCCTATGCGATTACTGACGGCAAGCTCGTGACAGGACAAAATCCAAGCTCTTCTGAAGCTGTTGCAAAGGCGCTGATCGAGCTTCTTTAAGTATTTGACCAGTTTGGATCATTCCAAGTTGGTCATTGTTTTCGTGGCAAAGATAGAATGGGCATCTTTTGGTGCCCATTTTTTTGCGTTAAACGCAGGTCATGTGGAAATTTTGTGCTGACCAGCTTCTTACGGCAAGCTATGCTGGCAAAAATGAGGGAGCTTAATATTGACCACAGGAAAACCGATCATTGGCGTCATTGGCGGCAGCGGTGTTTATGATCTAGATGGATTGGAAGACGTCCATTGGAAACAGATAAAATCTCCGTTTGGCGAGGCGTCCGACGATCTTCTTCATGGTCGTCTAGAGGACGTACAACTGGTCTTTCTTCCGCGCCATGGTCGCGGACATAAAATATCCCCCTCTGAAATTAATTATCGGGCAAATATCGATGCGCTGAAACGCGCCGGCGTTACGGAGATCATTTCCGTGAGCGCCTGTGGCTCGTTCGAAGAAAAGTTAGCGCCGGGCACGTTTGTTATCGTAGATCAGTTCATTGACAGAACATTTGCCCGGGAGAAAAGTTTTTTCGGATCCGGTATGGTCGCACATGTGAGTATGGCTGATCCAGTGTGTAGCCGTTTAGGTGATGCGCTTGAGGCGGCCGCGCAGAGCCAAAACATCCCCGTTGTTCGTGGCGGTACCTATTTGGCCATGGAGGGGCCTCAGTTCTCTTCTAGGGCAGAAACAGAGTTATATCGGTCATGGGGATGCCAAGTGATTGGAATGACCAATATGCCTGAAGCAAAGTTAGCCCGAGAAGCCGAAATCTGTTACGCCACCGTTGCAATGGTTACCGATTATGATTGCTGGCATCCAGACCATGATAACGTGGACGTTAGCGCCGTCATTAAAGTGCTCACTGGAAATGCAGATCAGGCTAGAAGTCTCATTACAACGGTCGCGCCAAAATTGGCGTCGCGACATGAAATATGCGGGAACGGTTGCCATGAAGCGTTGGAAAATGCCCTCATCACAGCGCCTGATGCACGCGACCCGAAAATTCTTCAGAAACTGGATGCAGTTGCAGGCCGGTTGTTAAATAAAAAATAGGACTAAAATCGTGGATATTAAAAAGTATATTCGAACCCTACCCAATTACCCCAAAGAAGGCGTGATGTTCCGTGATATTACGACGCTTTGGCAAGATGCAACTGGCTTGCGGACGGCCATTGACCAATTGGTCTGGCCATATACGGGCGTGCGAATTGACAAAGTTGCCGGAATTGAAGCGCGTGGCTTTGTCCTTGGAGGCGCTATTGCCCACCAATTGAGTGTTGGCTTTGTCCCCATTCGCAAAAAAGGCAAACTGCCTTTTGATGTTATTGGCGAAGAGTACGAGCTTGAGTATGGAAGTGACACAGTTGAGATCCATACTGATGCCGTCAACGAGGGCGACAACATTCTGATCGTTGACGATTTGATCGCGACGGGCGGCACAGCCGAAGCTGCCATAAAGCTAATCCGCCGAGCCAAAGGCACGGTTGTCGGAGCGGCCTTCGTTATTGATCTTCCAGATATTGGCGGTCGGGCGCGCATCGAAAGTATGGGCGTAAATGTTCAAACTCTTTGCGAGTTTGAAGGTGACTAAACCCAAGTAGGAAAAATTATATGCCACATAATATTGATGGTCTTGATCATACGCTTATTGGTGTTAGTGATCTTGAACAGGCCCGCACTACCTATGAAAAACTGGGTTTCACCCTAACGCCAAGGGGATCTCACATCGGTTGGGGAACGGCCAACTACTGTATCATGCTTGAAAATGATTACATTGAATTGCTGGGTATTGTCGACCCAAGCAAAGAGTCCAATGGTTTGGATAAGCAGCTTGACGACCGCGGGGAAGGGATGCTGGGATTCGCTCTATCAAGCAACAACCCAGAAAAGACCCATGCGTCTTTAACCGAGGCTGGGCTTGAGCCTTCAAAACTTCTGGACCTCAGCCGCAAGCTGGAACTGCCCGAGGGAGATGTCATCCCAGAATTTAAACTTATTCGTATTCCAGCAGAAGGCATGGCCAAAAACAGCTTGTTTCTCTGCCATCATAAGACACCTGAATTAATCAGACGAGCCGAATGGGAGCAGCATGCAAATGGTGCCAGCTACATTCGATCTATTGTTATTCTGGTAAATGATCCAAAGGTGTTGGTTGACTACTATAAACGGCTTTGTGGGTCGCTGAATGTAACGGTGACGGACGCCACAGTCAGTATCCGCATCGGTCGATTAAACATGATCTTTGTCGCCGAAACAGATTTGGATTTATTGTTTCCGGGATTGTTTATTCCAGCAGACATGCCAGAGTTCCCGCATATCATTTCCATGACTATTGGTGTTGATAAACTTGAAGATACCAAGCGTTATCTTGAAGCAGCCTCGATCCCCTTACAGGAAGTCTCGAACGGATCATTGCGCATTCAGCCAAAAGACACCTGCGGTGTTTTGATGGAATTTGTTCAAGGGTGAGGGGCTTTACGCCCCTTCAAGGAACTTCAGTGTTCTCTGTAATGCGAGATCAGTCGAAGGTTTGTCGTAACTTCCCCGGACATCGCAGTTAAATCCGTGACCTGCTTCATAGACATGGATTTCAAGTTCGGGGAATGTTTCGATGATCAAATTAACATCATCCATAGGGATAGATCCATCCTGATCGCCAAAATGTAGCAGCGTTGGAATCTGTGGCCGCTTGTCCAGTTGCTTAGCAATTCCGCCGCCATAATAACCAATGGCTTTAGTGAGGTTGCTCATCTCGCAAGCTGCCAAAAATGCGAGGGTTCCGCCCCAGCAGTAGCCGACGATTGATGTTGGACTTGAAGACGAGACATGCTTAACAGCAGCGGCAATATCTAGCAGTGCAGTTGCATCTTCAATACTGTTTTTGTATTCCAGTCCTTGTTTTACGCCGTCGGCGTCATACTCAAGTTCGATACCGCCAGAAATTCGGTCAAATAGGGCGGGAGCTATAGCAGTGTATCCCAAAGCTGCATATTGGTCGCACACAGAGCGGATATGGCTGTTGACACCAAAAATCTCCTGAACAACGACCATCGCACCTTTGGCATCGCTTTCCGGGTGAGAGATATAGGCACTGAAACTATGCCCATCCGTACTTGTCAGATTTATTTTTTCACCCATATTTCCCCCCAAAGATAATCTGCTTGTTGTGTTCGTTTTTATTCTTCTGCAGCCTCAACAACCAATAATATTCCGTCGGTATCCGTAACTGTAACTGTAGCACCTGCATCAAGTGCTGGTCCTGAGACAGCCCATTGAGTGTCATCCACATGGATTTTACCGCGACCATTTACAATGGCATCAGAGAGAGTGAAATTGCGCCCAACGTATTGAGCTCCTCGCTGGTTAAGTTTGAAGTTATCTTCAACACCCGGGTTTCTCATCAAGAACATCCGCCCAACGACAAGGCTAATAACGGAGAAGATTGCGAATAAACCCCACTGGTATTCCCAAGTTATAGACGGGATGAGCAACACGATAAGACCGACAACCCCGGCT
Organism: uncultured Alphaproteobacteria bacterium; assembly: GCA_913062525.1. GTDB lineage: Bacteria > Pseudomonadota > Alphaproteobacteria > Sneathiellales > Sneathiellaceae > Sneathiella. The sequence goes on from CAJXWA010000106.1 coordinate 7,610, forward strand.
GATATACCTAGCCATAGCATGAAGAATGTCGGTGCGAAAATTTCAAGAATTACTAAGACAACACCGAACGTCCACCACGCCCAGTGACCAAGATCAGCAACCCATGTAATGGCTTCGTTTAACATTGTTTTTACTCGCTTGTTGGTACAGTGCCAGTAGATGCTCTTGTGCGGTTTGAGCCTTCATTACCAAAAACTTCTTTGGCAATCTGGCCAATACCACCCAATGATCCCACGAGGGCTGATGCTTCCATTGGCATTAAAACAACTTTTGAATTGCGGGCAGAGCCGATTTCTTTCATGGCTTCTACGTATTTTTGAGCAATAAAATAGTTAATGGATTGAATATCGCCTTTGGCGATGGCTTCGGAGACATCCGCGGTTGCTTTTGCTTCAGCTTGTGCCGAACGTTCCCGTGCTTCCGCATCTCTAAAGGCTGCTTCGCGGCGACCTTCCGCTTCCAAAATCGTTGATTTTTTCTCGCCTTCTGCTTTCAAGATCTCAGCTTGTCTTACGCCTTCGGCCTCCAAAATCACTGCACGCTTTTCACGTTCTGCTTTCATTTGGCGGGCCATAGCTTGTACGAGATCAGCGGGAGGTGTGATGTCTTTGATTTCGACACGGGTAACCTTCAGTCCCCACGGCGTTGACGCTTGATCCATAACATTTAAGAGCTTGGTGTTTATGGAGTCGCGTTGGCTGAGTGCCGCATCCAGATCCATAGAGCCCAACACTGTCCGAAGGTTGGTTTGCGCCAAATTTTGAACGGCTCGTTGGAGATCAAGGACTTCATAGCAAGATTTTGCGGCATCCAGGACTTGATAAAAGAGGACGCCGTCAACTTCCACCATGGCATTATCCCGTGAAATAACTTCTTGGGTGGGGATGTCCAATACCTGTTCCATCATGTTGATCTTATGACCAATTCGATCAATGAACGGCATCAGGAAACCAAGGCCTGGTGTTAGACTTTTGGTATATCGGCCAAATCTTTCGACCGTAAATTGATATCCTTGAGGGACAACGGTGACCCCCATGAAGATAATGACAATCGCCAATATAACGACAAAAACGACAAGAATGGCAAAGCCGGAAAGGATATCCATTTGTTTCCCCTGAGATGTTAGTTTTTTATATGCTACCATATATAGGTGCAAACACTAACATCTTAAAGGCGAAAGAAAATATCGATTAATCGGCTGATTTACTGCCGGGTCTTAGCAATGTCATACCTATTGTGCCGAAGCTCATGACCATATCATCATGCTGATTGAACACTTGTGTGACACCAAAAATTGTTCCCATTTCAGGGCGCGACTTGGACTGTTTCTTGGATAGAACTTCAGACCGAACCCGTAGGGTGTCACCGGGTCTGACGGGTTTGAACCAACGAAGGTTATCAACGCCGGGGGAGCCGAGACCTGCGCGGCCGCTGATCATATGATCCACCATCATTCTCATGGTCATTGAGGCAGTGTGCCAACCTGATGCGATGATGCCTTCATAAATACTGTCTTTTGCCGCTTCTTCGTCAATATGGAAGGGCTGTGGGTCGTATTCAGTGGCAAATTTGACGATCTCTTCAAGAGATACCGTTTTGCTTCCAAACTCGTTCGAGCTGCCAATTTTGATGTCTTCGAAATATTCTGTTGGCATCAGCTAGCCTCCGCTATCGGGGTGCAGCCAAACAAGATAGAGGACGTCATGGTCATCTTTGTCTGATCATCTTGATTGAAGACTGTGTAGCCAAATTTTACAAATCCTCTGTCAGATTTTCGGGGATGCTTTGCTGTGGAAAGAACTTCGCTTTTGACTTTGAGTGTCTCTCCCGGTCTTACCGGTGAGATCCATCGAAGTTCGTCCATTCCGGGGGAACCCATGGATGAGGAATTTGATATTTGAAAGTCTACGATCATGCGCATGAGCATAGAACCCGTATGCCAGCCTGACGCGATGATGCCACCAAAAAAATGATCTTTCGCGGTGGCTTTATCAACGTGAAATGATTGAGGATCAAACTCAGTTGCGAATTCAATGACCTCTTCTTCAGTCACCTTGCGGTTGCCAAATTCTTCGATTTGACCAACCCCAAAATCTTCAAAGTATTTTTTTGTCATTTTTCCTCCGGTCTTATTTGCGTCCGGTTGTTTCTTGGCAGAATATTAGTTTGCAAATCGGAAATGCAAGACATCGCCGTCTTGAACCAGATATTCTTTGCCTTCAAGGCGCATTTGGCCCGCTTCTTTAGAGCCCGTTTCGCCGCCATGTTCCACATAGGCGTCGTAGGCAATGGTTTCAGAGCGAATGAAGCCTTTTTCAAAGTCTGTATGGATCACGCCAGCGGCTTGCGGGGCTTTTGTTCCGCGTGTAATTGTCCATGCGCGGCATTCTTTTGGCCCAACAGTAAAGTATGTCACCAAATCAAGCAATTCGTAGCCTGCACGGATAATGCGGCCGAGGCCCGTTTCTTCAAGACCAAGATCAGCTAGAAATTCAGAACGCTCTTCGTCAACCAACTGCGCGACTTCGGCTTCAATGGCCGCGGAGATAATAACGGCGCCAGCTTTTTCAGCGGCAGCTCTATCTACAATTTTTTGAGAAAAAGCATTGCCAGTAGCCGCGCTTTCTTCATCAACGTTACAAACATATAGAACCGGTTTTGAAGTCAGAAGCTGCAAATTTTTGAAAGCTTGAATGTCATCCTCTTCAAGTTCAACTGTTCTGGCAGGCTTGCCTTCTTGTAAGACCGCAAGGGCTTTATCAATTAGACCTGATTGCTGAATAGCTTCCTTGTCACCACCGCGAACTTTCTTGACGATTGTCTCCGCCCGGCGTTCAAGGCTTTCAAGGTCTGCCAACATCAATTCGGTTTCGATTGTTTCGATATCAGACACAGGATCGATTTTACCATCAACATGAGTGATATCGTCGTCTTCGAAACAACGGATCACTTGAATAATAGCATCAACTTCACGAATGTGGGCTAGGAATTTGTTGCCAAGACCTTCGCCGCTTGCCGCGCCGCGGACGAGACCTGCGATGTCAACAAAAGTAAGCTGTGTCGGGATGAGTTCTTTTGATCCAGCAAGGGCAGACAATTTCGTCATGCGCTCATCGGGGACGGGAACCTGACCGAGATTGGGCTCAATGGTGCAAAACGGATAATTTTCCGCTGCAGCCTGCGCTGTTTGTGTAAGTGCATTAAATAAAGTCGACTTTCCAACATTGGGCAATCCAACTATTCCGCATTTAAAACCCATGTCTAGTCTCCTTTTGATGCTACTGCTGGCTTCTTCGCTCTTGGCGGGGCGATATCCAGTGCAATTTTATTCATAAATCCAGCGTCGTCACCGGTTACCATCATGGCAATGTGCCGGGCAACGCTTTCTGAAATTTTGTCCGCAATTGAACGTTCAGATTTTGAAAAATCTTTGAGAACATGACCCGAGACTTTATTTTTGTCTCCAGGGTGTCCAATGCCTAAGCGGATACGTTTGAATTCTTTGCCCATATAGGCGTCAATGGACCTAATGCCATTATTTCCGCCGTGGCCGCCGCCAATTTTCGTCCTGATTTTACCCATTGGCAAATCCAGTTCGTCATGAAGGACGATAATATCTTCTGGAGGGATTTTATAAAAGCGGGCTGCTTCGTTCACTGAACGGCCAGACTCGTTCATAAAAGTCGTTGGCTTTAAAATCAAAACTTTCTCAGTTCCAATACGGCCTTCTGAAACGAGGCCTTGAAATCGAATACGTTCTGAGGAAAAGGAATGGCGGCGGATGATTTCATCCACCGCCATAAACCCAAAATTGTGCCGGTTATCAACATATCCCTTTCCAGGGTTACCCAGACCTACCAGCAAAATCATTGGACAATCCTATCTTATTCTTCGCTAGCTTCGGCTTCGCCTTCTGCTGCTACTGTTTCTTCTTCTTCGTCTTCGTCAGCACCGCCACTTGGAGCAGCGATTGTTGCTACAGTGAAGTCACGATCAGTGATCGTTGGCGTAACGCCTTTTGGAAGTGTGAAGTCAGAGATGTGAACACTTGTGCCCATATCAAACTTAGTAAGGTCAACTTCAATCGCTTCAGGAATTGCTGTCGCAGGAACAAGAAGTTCAACTTCGTGACGAACAACATTCAGAACGCCGCCGCGTGTTAGACCCACACATTCATCTTCGTTCAAGAAGTTCACTGGTACGTTCACAGCAATTTTAGATTTCGCAGAAACGCGGAGGAAGTCCACGTGAACTGGTGTATCTTTTACCGGGTGCAGTTGAATGTCACGTGGCAGAACTTGGTGTTTGTCCTTGCCAACCTGAACTGTGTAAATGGAGGACAGAAAGCCACCTTTGTTGATGACTTTAACAAGTTCCTTGGTTTCGACAGAAACAGAGATCGCTTCTTTCTTATCACCATAAATTACCGCAGGGGTGCGGCCTTCACGACGCAATGCACGGGAGGTCCCCTTTCCTAC
>CAJXWA010000107.1 GCA_913062525.1 uncultured Alphaproteobacteria bacterium
ATGATGCGGGAATTATCAGCTGCCAGTAGATCGGTTCGAAACTTGGCCGAATTTTTAGAACGTAATCCGAGTGCTCTCTTAGGCGGGAAAAAATAAATGAGAAAAAACATGACTTCAAAAATCAGTATTTTGTCCGTTGTATTGCTCTCTGCCGCAGCCTTACTTTTGGGAGGATGCGGTAACATCGTTTCGCAATCAACGCCGACAGAGTTTTACCGACTTCTGGAGGCAGATAACTCTCAAATCTCTCCGGTAAAATCGGAACTGCCAGATGGATTGCAGGTGGGAATTGGGCCGATAACAATTCCAGGTTACGTCGATCGCCCACAGATTGTCACTAGTGGCACCGGTGGTCGCCTGATCGTTGATGATTTTAATCATTGGGCAGAACCAGTACAGGAGAATATTGAGCGCATTATGGTTGCCAATATGTCCTCATTGCTCAGTCAGAAACAGGTGTTTCATTATCCCGCGAACTTCCACCCTGATCCTTCCAGTCTTCAAATCGCAGTAGAGATCACAAATATGATCCGTGATGAAAATGGGCAAGTTTATTTGTCTGCTCGCTGGAATGTAAAACGAATGCTCGACAACCGGCTCTTAGCCAGAGATGCAGTGAAATACCAATCGGTGCAGAATGATAAAGATTTTTCAGATTATTCCTTGGCACTAAGCGCACTTTTTGGGAAGTTGTCGGTGGCAATCGTTACGTCAATAAACTCCGTCAGTAAATAATTTAAAATCAACAGCCTCCGTAGGAGTAGTCTGCGATGAACATTCTTTTTATTACCATTGATCAATGGCGCGCGGACTGGCTCGGCGCGACTGGAAATAAGGGTATTGATACCCCCAACCTTGATGAACTGGCAAAGCAATCTACGCTTTTCCGCAATCATTATAGTTGTTCTGCGCCTTGCGGCCCGTCCCGGGCAACATTGTTGACGGGAATGTACCCCACAAATCATCGGTCTATCGGTAACGGAACACCTCTTGATGCCTCCCTTACAAACTTGGCACTTGAGGCTCGGAAATCTGGATATGAGCCGACCCTTTTCGGTTATACAGACACCTCATCTGATCCTCGAACCAAGGATGCAAATGATCCGGATTTGAAGTCATATGAAGGTGTTCTAAATGGCTTTCAGGTGGGCGCAAAAATAGCGGAAGACTGCCGGCCATGGCTCGCAGATTTGATGTCAAAAGGTTATGAGGTCTCTGAAGCAGGTTATTCCATTTACGATCCAGACCCAGAATTTGACTTGCCTGAGGGGCGGCATTCAACATATGCACCTTCGCGTTTTAAAGCAGAAGACAGCGAAACCGCATGGCTTACCAATAAAATCAATGACTATCTGAAAACCAGATTTGGCGATCCATTTTTTTGCCATTTGAGTTATTTACGCCCTCATCCACCGTTTATTTCGCCGCCAGAATACCACGATAAATACAGGCCCGATGATATGACACGCCCAATTGATTTTGGTGACGTTGACGCGGTTAAAGATCGCCACCCAATGCTCAAATATGCTCTAGAGAATGTTGGGCAACCTCATTTTTTCAATGATAGTGCTGGTCTCGTAAGTGATTTGACAGAGTCAGAAGTTCTTCAAATACGAGCGACATATTCTGCATTGGTATCTGAAGTGGATGCAAATGTCGGACGGGTAATCAAAACTCTGAAAGACACGGGCCAATATGACAAGACAATGATTGTTGTAACGGCTGATCACGGAGAGCAGCTTGGAGACCATCATTTGTTTGGGAAGCTAGGGTTTTACGATCAGAGTTTTCATATCCCCTTGATTGTTAAAGCACCGGCCAGTTGGGATCAAAAACACAGAATAGTTGATGAATTCACTGAATCCGTCGATATCATGCCAACCATTTTGACGGCTCTGGGCCGGGCCGTTCCCTCCCAATGTAATGGCGCGAGCTTGCAGCCTTGGTTGCAAGGGGAGACACCTGAAAATTGGCGAGAAGCTGTGCATTGGCTATATGACTTTAGAGACATTGAAAATGGTTATGCTGAAGCACAGTTTGGATTAACCCACGATGAATGCAGTGTTCTTGTCTATAGGGATGAAAGCTTTAAATATGTTCATTTTGCTGCAATGCCGCCGTTGCTGTTTGATATGCGAAATGATCCTGACGAGATACATAATTTAGCGGAGGAGCCTGACTACCAGTCAGTGGTTCTGGATTATGCCCAAAAAATGCTGTCATGGCGTATGCGAAGCGAAAACAGTTCGCTTCACAATTATACAGTTACAGATACTGGAATGATTTCAGCCTAGAGTGTGATCGGGTTCGGGATATTCTTTCCAGCAAAGAAAGCGTCTAAATTATCAAGGCATTTGAAGCCCATAGCGTCACGTGTCTCGAACGTGGCGCTTCCGATGTGGGGTAGCACAAATAGGTTTGGAAGCGGCAGGTAGTTGGGATTGAGTTTTGGCTCATTCTCGAATACGTCAAGTCCTGCAGACGCAATTTTTCCTGTTTTCAAGGCCTTGATAAGTGCGGCATCCTCTACAATTGGGCCGCGAGCCGTATTCACCAAAACGGCGCCATCAGGCAGCATCGCAATTGATGTGTCATTTATCAAGTGATGGGTGCTGTCTGACAAGGGGCAGTTGATGGATAAAAAGTCACAGTGGGGAAGCAGCTCTTCCAAGGTTCCGTGATACGTTGCCTCTTCCAGTCCGCGTGCTGTTACGGGGCGGCGGTTATGATAGTGAATTTCCATATCAAATCCGCGAGCCCTCCTTGCAACGGCTTGTCCAATCCGCCCCATTCCCAGAATGCCCAGTTTCTTTCCGCTCATATGAACACCGAGGAACTGGGTTGGTGCCCAGCTTTCCCATGCGCCGTTTCGAAGTGTCTCAGCTGAACTATGGGCCATTCGCGCGGCTCCCAGCATGCAAAGAAGGGCGATGTCTGCAGTGGCATCAGTTAATACGTCGGGCGTATTCCCCAGAAGGATCCCGCGGTGAGTTGCTGCGGCGACATCTAAGTGGTCATAGCCAACTGAGAAAGTTGTGATCATTTTGACTGTCTTGGGCAGATTAGTGATCATTTCATCATCAAAACGCGAGGTAGAGTCGCAAAAAATAGCATCTGCTTGTTTTGATAGCGCCAGAATATCAACAGACGATAACGCAGCCAGTGTCGGAGTACCAACGATGTCATATGTTTTTGACAGGCGTTCCATAACGGCGTTTGGGAAAAGTCGAGTGGCAAGAATACGAGGTTTTACAGTCATGAATTTCTCAATTTACGTTGTAGGTTTTTGACCCATTACATTGCGAATGAATGTTGATGTTTCGCTCGTTGGGTTGGCTAAAGCGTTTACGATGCTGAAATGATCATGGTTCGAAAGAAGGGACGGTTTCGTCGAAGAATTCGGCCAAGCAGCATGGAGCGCAGAGCTCTGAGCTTCATATTCATCACCTTCGAGGCTTCCAACGATCGAATAAAATTGTCCATGTTTGGGGTCTTGATGCAGCACTGGACTGTGTTCTTTTACGTCACGGGCAGAAAGGTCAAGGTCGGCTTGCAAAAAACATTTGCTGATGGGAAGTAAATCATAAAGGCCACTAATACCAACAGCAGATCGAACGATTTGGTTTGGCAGGTCTTTGTTGAACTCTGTCCAGTTAGTTGCGAAACACATAGCCGCAATATGTCCGCCTGCGGAATGTCCAGATATATGGATATGGCTTTGGCGAATTTGCAGTTTATTTGCGTTTGTAAAAATATATGCAATTGATTGGCGGCACTGCCTTATGAGTTCAGTCATGTTAATGGCTGGTATAAGCCCATAATCTACAATAGCGGTTGCGATGCCTTGATCGGCAAAGGCACGGGCGACGAAAGTGTATTCGTTTTTGGATAGGGCTTTCCAATAACCACCGTGAAAGAAGATTTGTACGGGGACGGGATCATTTCCCATATTTGTCGGATATATAACATCCATTTCGAGGCCACTTTGATCATCAAAACAAATTGTTTCCATGTTTGGGTAGGCGTCTTTAGCCGCACGACATAAAGTCGATGCTTCTTCCATATAGCTTGAAAAATCAGAGACTTTCGCTCTGTTGTTGTACTCGTCATCAAGCTCGGCTTGAGTATAATTTTTATAAACGCTCGTTTTCAATGGCTTCGCTCCATGATTAGGCTGTTAGTTTTACGCGTATTTGCTTTGAAAAAAAGCTGTTTTTGTGCTTTTGCATTTATTTAAATAGGTTTATTCTGATCGTGAATAAAAAATAAGAACAAGCTCTAACAATAAGGGGGATCAAATGCCCGAGCCAATTACAAGAGAAGAATTCCTAGCGTCTAAAGGGACTGAATACGGTCCAGGCGAATGGTTTAAAGTTGATCAAGAACGCATTAACAAATTTGCTGAAGCAACCGAAGATTACCAGTTCATTCATGTGGACCCTGAAGCTGCGAAGGAAAGCCCGTTTGGCGGCACCATTGCACATGGTTTTTTGACGTTGTCTTTGCTTGCCTACTTAGTGCCGCAAATTACGCCAAAGGCTGACAATGTTAAAATGGGCGTAAATTACGGCATGAACAAGCTTCGGTTTTTGAGCCCAGTCGCTGTTGATAGTGAAGTTAGGGTTAGAAATAAAATTCTCGATGTGGTCGAAAAACGGCCAGGTCAAATACTGGTAACGTCTGAAGTCAGTATTGAAATTAAAGGTCAAGAAACACCAGCTTTGGTTGCTGAATGGCTTGGGATGCAATTCCTAGCGGATTGATAAATTAACATAAAAAATTAAAGGAATAAAAATGAGCATCCGTTTTGATGGACGTGTCGCGATTGTCACAGGCGCTGGAAATGGCCTTGGTCGCTCCCACGCACTGCAGCTAGCAGCTCGCGGCGCTAAAGTCGTTGTGAATGATCTCGGCGGCGATCGCGATGGAAGTGGAGCTTCCAGCGATGCGGCGAAAGCTGTTGTTGCTGAAATTGAAGCAGCTGGCGGTATCGCGATTGCAAATGGTGCAGATGTCACCGATTACGCAGAAGTAGAGGCAATGGTTCAAGAGGCCAAAGCTGCTTGGGGCAGTGTCGATATTCTTGTGAATAATGCGGGTGTGCTAAGAGATAAATCTTTCAGTAAAATCGAGATGAAAGATTTTGATTTTGTGCTGGATGTTCATCTAATTGGTTCCGTAAATTGCACCAAGGCAGTATGGCCACTCATGAGAGAGCAAAATTATGGCCGTATCGCTATGACGACGTCATCAAGCGGATTGTACGGTAACTTTGGTCAAACAAACTATGGCGCTGCCAAAATGGGAGTGATCGGTTTGATGAACACATTGGTTTTGGAAGGCGGCAAATACGGCATTCACGTTAATGCTCTGTCTCCTTGTGCGGCGACGCGCATGACCGAAGACTTGATGCCTGAAAATCTGCTGGATCTGTTGACCCCGGAATCTGTAACACCAGCATTGCTGTATATTGTTTCAGAAGATGGGCCCAATAGAACAATTATCACAGCGGGTGCAGGGACATATGCTTGTACAAAAGTATATGAAACTGGCGGAATGTGGTTACCCGAAGATCAGCAAACGCCAGAAAAAATTGCTGAAAATTGGGCTGCAATTTCAGATCCTGATACGCAAACTGAATACACAAGCGGCAATGATCAAACTCAAAATATGTTGACCAAAGCCGCCACTGGTCTTGGGATCAAATTGTCCTAGCGCATACTGCGGATATCGGTACCTAAATTAGGAGAATTTAATTTTTTTCTTGTGCCGATATCCGAAATTTGTCTTTTTATAGAATAGTTTCTGTCCATTTGTTGATGCATTGTCTAAACTCATACGAAATTGGGAGGGGACGTGACACGAACAACTGGATCCAAGGGCGAGAATACCTTGATGGCGCTACGGGCAGCTGGACTTGAGAGGCTCTACAAACAGGGTTTCGACGGGATGACGTTGCGAGAGCTCGCAGCTGACGTCGGTATGCAAGCGGGATCGCTCTACAATCATTTCACAAACAAACAAGATTTTCTGTTCATGCTAATGCAGCATGTGATGAGTGATTTGATCAGTGCGTCTGAACTCAAACTTGAGAAAGCGCCTAACCCGAGGCAGGCTTTACTTGCTTATGTAGAGTGTCATGTAACGTTCCACAGTGAACGTAGAAAAGAAGTTCAAGTCAGTACAACAGAACTTCGTAGCCTTACGCCGGAAAATTATAGAATTATTATTGCCATGCGTGATGCCTATGAAAATCAGCTTTTGACCATACTTCATAATGGTAATGCAGAAAAATATTGGGCTAACTCAGATCCCAAAATTGCAACGAAGCTCATATTAGGTATGATGACAAGTGTTGGTATGTGGTATCGTTCAGATGGACCGGTCGCGCTAGATGGTATCGTGAAAATCTACCAAAGCATGATAGAGAATTTACTGTCAGACGATATTGATACTGCAAAAATTACTGTTCAGAAGTAACATGGGTTAAGTTGGGAGTTTCGTTGAAACACTAGGCAGCATTGGAACAACTTCTAGGAATGCTTGAAGAAAAACTAGTTGAAGCACAAGCCAAAGTTAAGAAGCGGATACAAGAACTGATATTCCCGTTATTAGTTTTTATGGTCGGTGCGTTTGCTGTTTTGTTTTTTGGGATTTGGCAAAGTGTGAACCAGCTTGATCGGAGTGAAATTAAGGCTTCGGAGACCCTGTTTTACGCTATTTTACTAAACCAACGCGAGCAACTGCGGAGTTTAGTCGTTGATTCAAGCTTTTGGGATGCTGCTGTCGCTAATTTGGTCTTGGATTTTAACGGTCGATGGGCTGAAAATAATGTAGGTGCCTACCTACATGATGCTCACACTCTTTCGGGTACTTATGTGGTTGGTGACACTAATCAGACAATCTACTCGGTTCAAGATTCAGAAGTTACAAATGTCGGCCTGCTGGAAAGCTTTCCGGGAGTTGAGGACTTTCTCGAATTAGTACGTCTATCTCATCGTGATGGGACCGCAGATACTGGTCTTACAGAAATTCGAGCTGGGCAGAACGGGAAATTATTTTTCATTGCTGCTGCTGTTATAAATGCTGACTTTACTCAATTCGAAAAGGTCGATGAAGAAGCCTTGCAGCAATCACGACATGTTCTTTTGCTCACCAAAACCTTAGATCAGTTGTACCTAGACAATATTTCTAGATGGTATCCATTCCCGAAAATTAAATTTGAAAAAATGCCGGTTGAGATATCTGATGGCACGTCGTCATGGGACTTTATTTCAATAGATGGCGTCGCCATAGGTTGGGCGACCTGGCAAATGCCTTTGAGCGGTCATGAAGTTCTAGCGTCTACCCTAAAAACCATTTCTATTAGTCTCGTGGGGCTATTGATTTTAATTGTCCATATTGTTTATCGAGGAATGGATCTGAATAGGATTGCAAGCCAAGGCATAGTGGATTTCTCTGAGGCAAAGAAAATTACAGAAAACTATGAGAGAGCCATATCAGACCTTGGGCAGCGAGGTGCTTTCTATGAATTGTCTGTGGATGTCGCCTTTAAAAAAATAGCAATAAATGCAACAAAAACGATGCAAATTGATTTGGTTAGCCTTTGGCAAATCGGAGAGGATAAGACATCTTTACATAATTTATATTGTTTTAATACGATCCAAGGAGATTTGGCAACTACCAAAAAAATAGCTCTATCTGACTACCCAGAAATGATTGATGAGAATAGTGTACCGAAAATATTATGTACCTCCAATATCTGGGAGGAGCCCTCTTTATTAAATTTTGCAGAAACCTGCTTCGATACGAAAGAGCCTTTATCTTTCTTAGCTGTACCCGTTATTCGACACCAGAAAGTAACGGGCTTGGTGTGTTTTGCCAATTACGACGTCAATTTTGATTGGACTGAAGATCGGCGGCGATTTGCCTCTTCAATTGGCACCTTTATTTCCATTATTTTTGAAGTGCAGGCTCAGAAATTAATCGAAACTGAACTTAGAGATGAGAAAAATAAAGCGGAGGCCGCTAACGTTGCCAAAAATGATTTTCTGGCAAATATGAGCCATGAGCTGCGAACCCCCTTGAACGCGATTATTGGTTTTTCCGATTTAATTTCTCAAGAAATATATGGAAAATTGGGATCGGATCAATACCAAGAATATATTGCCGATATAAACACCAGTGGCCTTCATTTGCTGAGCTTGATTAATGAAATTTTGGATGTATCTAAAACTCAATCGGGAACATATGTGGTCTACCCTGAAGATGTAGATGTAGAGACTGAACTGGAAAATGTAATTCGCCTTTTAAGGGGTCGGTTTGCTGAAAAAGAGTTTGAGATTGATGTGAATGTTGAAAATGGGTCTGAGCGAATTTACGTCGATCCCAAAAGTTTCCGGCAAATCATCATAAATGTTCTGAGCAACGCAATTAAATTTTGCGAAGCCAAAAGCCAGATTTCTATTCATATTGTCCAGAAAGAACGCAATACCCAAATCTGTATCAAAGATAACGGCATAGGTATTCCAGAAGACAAGCTGTCTGAAATTTTCACACCCTTTGTTCAAGTCGAAAATATTATGAGTAAAAAGTTCGAAGGGACGGGCCTTGGACTGTCGATCACGCGGGCCCTAGTAGAGCTACACCATGGAAAGATTTCTATCCACAGTGATGTTGGGTTAGGGACGACCGTCACGATAGAAATCCCGGTGGAGTAACCCTCTGCTGGCCGAATTAGATTAGATGGAACAAATTCTCCTAAATAGATGCGGTTCATATGTGGCCAGTAATGATGAACTGCACAAAATAGTCTGCTAATGTTGGGGTTTGGAAAGATGATTTCTAAATTTGCGATTATTATGTGAATTTTTTGTGGAATTAGAGCAGTAAGAACAAAATAATTGCACCAATATTAAATGGCACACTTGAGCTTTTTTAAGAAACCACTACTGTGTTTGAAAACAGGGGCATTAGTGATCAAGCAGGTAGAATATTATGGAAGCAAGAGACGTAAAAACCATCGAAGATGCGAAGGCAATTGTCGAGGAAAGAGGTCTTGAGTACGTCAAGGTCGGGATCTTTGACATAGACGGCGTTATGCGGGGAAAATACCTCAAGAAGTCTAAGTTTTTTGGTATCTTGGATAAAGGGTTTGGTTTTTGTGATGTTGTGCTTGGCTGGGATGTGAATGACCAGTTATATGACAAAGAAAGCTATACAGGATGGAAATCTGGCTATCCGGATGCACAAGTTGTTCCTATTCTTGACAGTTGCCGTGATCTTCCCATGGAAGACAATATGTTGCTGTTTCTTCTTGAGTTCGCTGATCGGGCAGAGGGCGTATGTCCAAGGGGCACCTTGCGCCGTGTACTTAAAAAAGCTGCCGACATGGGATATGTCGCGACGGCTGCTTGCGAATATGAGTTTTTTGTCTTTAATGAAACACCAAAAAGCGTTCGGGAAAAGAATTACCGTAATCTGGAAACTCTAACACCCGGAAATTTTGGATATTCCATGCTTCGAGCGTCAGTGGAATCTGAGTTTTATGAACAATTGCTTGAACTCTGCGTGCAGATGGATATGCCGATCGAAGGATTGCATACGGAAACTGGACCAGGGGTTCTTGAGGCCGCACTCGAATATGATGAGGCTCTAGCGGCAGCGGATAAAGGGGCATTGTTTAAAACCTATACTAAAATCTTGGCCCAGAAGAACGAACTCATGGCGACGTTCATGGCTAAATGGTCACCGGACTATCCCGGCCAAAGCGGACATATCCATTTGTCGCTTGCTAAAAAGGAAGGTGGGAGCGTTTTCCATGAGCCTGGCAAGGAAGACAGCATGAGCGATGCCATGCGCCATTTCATTGGTGGTCAGCAAGCCTTGATGCCGCAGCTCCTTGCCATGGTGTCACCCACAATTAACAGCTATACGCGACTGATACCGGGTTTTTGGGCGCCAACTGATGCGAGCTGGGGAATGGACAACAGAACTTGTGCACTCCGGGCGATCCCAGGGGATGCAAATTCCCAACGGGTTGAGTATCGAATTTCGGCAGCTGATATGAACCCTTATATTGCCATTGCGGCGGCGTTGGGTTCCGGCTTATGGGGAATTGAAAATAAAATCGAACCCACGGAAGGCATTGTGGGTAGTGCTTATGATCAAGAATTCCCAGAGCATCTTGCCCTTCCGAGGACTTTGGGTGAGGCCGCAGAAGCGTTGAAAAATTCGGAAGCGGCGCGCGAATTGTTTGGTGATGCATTCGTTGATCATTACGCTATTACACGAGATTGGGAAGAGCGGGAATTCCGTCGTGCTATTACCGATTGGGAAATGCAGCGCTACTTTGAAATTATCTAACTAAGCGCGCATAGGTGAGGCGAAATCTGTGTTTTTCTCTGTTGATCGTCATTCAAATATAAGTATTCAAGAACAGTTGCGCACTAAAATCGTTGCAGCTGTTCTAGATGGCCAACTATTGCCGGGGGCGCTTCTTCCCTCGACGCGGGCGCTTGCAAAAATTTTGAGTATCTCTCGTACAACTGTTGTCAGTGTGTATGAAAAATTGGCAGAGGATGGATTTTTAGTTGCAAAGGACCGATCAGGATTTTGCGTGAACCCAGATGCAAAACCGCTGAGGGGAGCTTCTGAAAAGCCAGACGTTGACATTGGTGAGGGTCGGACTAAATCACCCATCAATTGGAGCGCTCGATATAAACTCAGGCCAAGTGAGCAACGAAATATTCGAAAACCCAAAGATTGGCAAACTTACAAGTACCCCTTTGTGTTTGGGCAATCGGATCCCACGTTGTTTCCACTCGCCGCGTGGCGGGAGTGCTCCCGTCAGGCTATGAGTGAACTTGCGATGAGGGAGTGGTCTGCGGACGCTATTGCCGAAGACGAGCCACACCTTGTGCAAGAGATAAAATCCAAACTGCTCCCTCGGCGAGGAATATATGCGGATGATAGCGAAATACTAATAACGTCTGGGGCTCAGAATGCCCTTTTTCTAGTCGCCTCTCTGTTGATGGATAAAAACACAGTGGTTGGTATGGAAGAACCGGGGTATCCGGATGCACGGAACATCTTTGAAATTCAAGGGGCTGAAATTTATCCCATGCAAATTGATGTTGAGGGGGCTGAGTTGCCTGATATTAGCTCAAAATGTGACTATTTTTTTCTAACGCCAAGTCATCAATCCTCCACAACTGTGACCTTGTCTTCTTCGCGGAGAAAGGAATTCTTATGCGCTGCTGCCCTCAGGGATAGCGTCATAATTGAAGATGACTTTGAGAGTGAGACCAATTACCTCGGGGCTCCAGTCCCGGCAATGAAGTCAGAAGATAAAGAGGGGCGGATCATTTATGTGGGGAGTCTTTCCAAATCCATGTTCCCGGGCCTTCGGCTAGGGTATATCGTTGCGAACTCAAATTTTATTGAAGAACTTCGATCGTTTCGCCGATTAGTTCTGCGTCACGCTCCCAGTAACAATCAACGAACAGCGTCGTTGTTTATTGGGCAAGGGTTCCATGACACCTACATCCGAAAATTGAACCGTATCTATCTAGATCGATGGCAAACCATGCGAGATAACCTGGATCGATATTTGCCGGGGATGAGTATCAGTCCGACTTTTGGGGGAACTAGTTTTTGGCTGGAAGGACCTGAGGGCTCAGATTCGGAAAAAATCGCAGCAGATGCACTAAAGCAAGGGATCGTAATAGAGCCCGGGCTCCCTCATTTTAAGAACTCTGAGAATAAGAAGCACTTTTTCCGGCTTGGTTTTTCGTCGATTTCAAAAGAACGGATCCCCGAAGGTCTCAGGTTGTTGTCATTGATATTGGGCAAATGACCGTTCTGGTCTTATTCAATATTTAAAACTGGACCTAACCTGATTAATCTGCATCCTCTACCTAAGATACTAGACGGTGTCGCACGCTAACAGGCGGCCTGAAATTAGAACTGACGAGGGATCATCATGAGTTACAGCACAATCGAAGTTGAAAGAATGGGCGCTTCTTTGGGAGCTTACATTCACG
>CAJXWA010000108.1 GCA_913062525.1 uncultured Alphaproteobacteria bacterium
CCCGCCGAGCCATCTTGGGTAGACTAATGAAGGGGGAAACGAGTTTGTCTGAACTTGCAGAACCCTTTCAAATGTCACAGACCGCTGTATCAAAACATGTCAGCGTACTCAGCGAGGCCGGGTTACTAACAGTAGAAAAACGCGGGCGTACGCGGCATTGCCGCCTAAACGCTGAACCAATGAAGCAAGCAACAGACTGGCTAATCGACTATCAAGCCTTCTGGACACAACAATTCGATAATTTGGCTCTATTTTTAGCGAGCGAGGACAAATAGTAATGAATTTTATGACATCACAACCGGGGACCGACCCTATTATCGTTGAAGGCTATTTCCCCGCATCCCCGGATCGGGTTTTCAACGCATGGACCAATCCAGATATTATTGTTAAGTGGTTTGGCACAACACCAAACTCTCTGCACTCCGCCACCATTGATTTACGTCTCGGCGGTGCTTGGCAATTTATCAAAACCAAAGATGATACCAAAACCGTGGGATTTGAAGGCGAATATAAAGAGATCAACTTGAACGAAAAACTACTTTTTTCATGGAGCCATGTGATCACCCACGCCAGCGGTGAACGGGACGCCTCTCCCTACTCCCAAATTGAGGTAAGATTTTCACCAAAAGGCCGTGGAACTTATGTTCATCTAACCCACTCAGCTGTCAGATCTGAAGATGCCAGACGTGGTATCGGCGGTGGTTGGGAAGCCTCATTTGGGTTTCTGGAAGATGCTCTATCTCCCTAAAACTAAACAAGAACAATCCCTGTTATGTACATTATGTCTCGAGTGCAACTGCACGTACGGCGCAAGGCACCATAGTTGTTGGTGTATACCCCGGCCCTGTTAGTTGAAAAGAACGCCGCGCAGAAGTTGTCTAGCTAAGACTAGGCTGTATCAATTTCACTGAATTCTATTTGTCATAGTTCCCAATAGAAAGCTCGCTCAGGTGCACACTTTTATTGGAACCAACATTTTTTTAGAATGCCAATCCCGCATTTGGGCCGTTGCGATTTACTTCGCGAAAGGCTTTGGTCAAAGCCGGGATTAGATCTTTATTTTTCTTATGAACGAAATGGTAAAGCAACGTCTTCCCCAGCACCGGACTTAGAACCATGACGCTATCGTCAAGTGCCGCAAATTCTTTTGCATCCACCGTCAATAGTATCCCGGCATCCAACCGGCCTCGTGAAACCATTTTAATAATGTTTTCTGAAGATCGGACAGTTGTACCGGGGTAGCCTCCGGTTCGAAGTTCCACCAACTTCGTTTGAAATGGACTTGCAAATGTATGTGTTTTTAAATCATCCCAAGACATAGAGAGAATACCCGAATTTTTTCGAACAACAGCCGAAACAGACACTTCAAATATTGGTTCTGGAACCATTACGAGATTTGGAAATAAAACTTCGATCCCGGGAACCTGCGCTAGTTCAGCATCGAAGTTTCCGGAATTCACCTCAAGCAAACTTCTTTTAGGTGGTAAGAAGTGAAACTTCGCACTGTGACCAATGGCTTCATAAGCCACTTTTGCTTTGTAAGTAAGTTGGCGTGCGCGGTCTGTATCAATTGTAGAAATTGAATACTCCGCGGCACCAACAAATGAAACATTCAACATGAAACCCAGCATAGAAAACAAGAGTTTCACTCCCCAATGCTGATTACCCATACTGACCCCTCTTTGGAAATATACTTTCTTACTACACTCTTAGCATTGCACTCCTACCCCCACCACATTTTGCTTCACACGGCGGTTAATGTAAAAAAAACTGTGGTCTTAGAACAACAAAACCTAAATCCCTCTCAACCCTAAATTCAACAAGGCCTGAGTATGGTTCACGGATTTTCCAAACAATCCAATGGCGCCATGGTTATTGAAAGCAAGATCGGTGATGGGTCGAGAGTCACACTTTATTTCCCTGCAAAAGCCACGGAAGAAGGCACGAAAGAGTCTATTGAAGAATCTTACAGCAGCAATCACCACACACGCCAAATGGACTTCGGCAACGTGAAGATCTCTTGCGCACATAAACCGTTAAGAAAACAGACCTGCTACCACTGCCCGCATTATTGAGCTTACAATTTAGATCCAGAATTACATCACAAATTAGCATTCCAAAGGCTTTTCAGCATATTCAAAAAAACAAAAAAAGGGCTGCCCGAAGACAGCCCTTTTAAATTTTCCAATACCGCCGAAGCGATAAAGATTAACGTTTTGAGAACTGGAAGCTACGGCGGGCTTTCGCACGACCGTATTTCTTACGTTCAACAACCCGGCTATCACGTGTCAAGAAGCCAGCGGCTTTCAACGGACGGCGAAGAACAGGCTCGTAGTATGTCAATGCTTTTGAGATACCGTGACGAACTGCGCCAGCTTGACCAGAAAGGCCACCGCCTTTTGCAGTACAAACAACGTCGAACTGATCAACACGGCCAGCAATTTCAAAGGCTTGAGCAAGGATCATACGAAGCACTGGACGTGCGAAGTATGTTGCTTGATCTCGGCCATTGATTGTGATCTTGCCGTTACCTGGTTTAATCCAAACACGAGCGATCGCGTTTTTACGTTTACCAGTTGCGTAAGAACGACCTTGCGCGTCAATGGTTGGTTCAGGAAGTGGGGCTTCAATAACCTCAGCCGCTTCAATAACTTCAGATCCTGCAGAACCTTCAGAAGCAACCGCGCCGCTAGTAAGATTTTTCAGGTCTTCAAGAGAGTTCAATTCATCAGACATTCTTAAACTCTCCGTGTGTTTTTGGAGTTCATTGATGCAACGTCCAGAACTTCTGGTGTTTGCGCTCCATGTGGATGTTCAGAACCACCATATACGTGCAGTTTTTTCAACTGTGCGCGGCCAAGTGGGCCTTTTGGTACCATACGCTGAACTGCTTTTTGCAGAACGCGTTCTGGATGAGCACCACCAAGGATTTTCTCCATTGTGCGCTCTTTAATGCCGCCAGGATGGCCTGTGTGCCAATAAAAGATCTTGTCTGTCAATTTCTTGCCAGTCAGAGCAATTTTCTGAGCATTAATAACAACAACATGGTCACCACAATCGATGTTTGGAGTGAACATTGGTTTATGCTTACCGCGTAGACGGTTTGCAATTATAGAAGCTACACGACCAAGAACGAGCCCTTCAGCATCGATCACTAGCCACTTGCTTTCAACCTCAGTAGGTTTCGCAGAATAGGTTTTCATTAAAATTTAGCCTTCGACAAACATGCCAAAACAAAAATAAGAGGGCAAATGCCCCCATAACTTGATCCGGGTTATAATTTCACTTTGTGCATATGTCAAACGAAAAAGGACAATAAAAACACCGCACTATGAATGCGGTATTATATTACCCCACATTTTTAATGTTCTATTTTTGAGGAGGGATCGCATATGTCAATGTTGCGTGCGCCACGGGTTTTGTATCATCGTTAGAAAAGATGGAAACATCCCCTGTTGCCAATAACTTACCGTGTTTGAGTAACCGTCCTTCTGCCCTTAATTTCCCGGGGTTTGGCTTATTGAGGAAATTAATATTGAGGTTTGTCGTTACCGCAAGAGCGACGGGGCCAATTTGGGCTAGCAACAATAAATACATGGTTACGTCAGCAAATGACATTAAGGTCGGACCAGATACCGTTCCGCCCGGACGCAGGTCTTTTGCGCTCGTTTTCATTTGCATGGTGATGCTACTGTCATCCACAGCCGCCACCTCAAAGCCCATATGTTCAATTTCAGGAAATTCCCTGTTCAGGAACTCTTGTAACATGGTTCGGGTCATAACTGTCATCTGCGGGGTGCTCCGTCTTGCTTATTCTTTAGAGAGCTATACCTTTTTTCGGCTCATCTGAATAGTCACAGAGATATTTAACTTACCCTTTTCAGGCAAAGTGAAACCGGGTAATCTACGGCCAACTAAATGGCAGATTAACTAAATGAGGAAAACAATGCCCTCCCCCACACAGCAAACATCCCCAACATCGGACCTGATAGCCGTTACAATGGGCGATAAAATAGCGACCGTTTGTTTAAATCAACCAAACACTCGCAACGCATTATCGTCTCAAATGATGACGGCCTTGGAAGAGGCTTTACTTGATTTGGGAACCAGAGACGATATTGGCGTTCTGATCCTTGAAGCTTCCGGCCCTGTTTTCTCATCAGGACACAATCTCAAAGAGGTTATTGGTGATAGTCGCAAAGAAACCATGACGGCTCTGTTTAATCAGTGCAGCAAAATGATGCAGACAATCGTCAATCTACCAAAGCCTATCATTGCAAAAGTGGACGGCATGGCAACCGCCGCTGGCTGCCAACTTGTCGCCAGTTGCGATCTGGCTTTTGCCAGTACAACATCGCAGTTTGCAACACCTGGTGTCAATTTGGGACTATTCTGCTCAACACCTATGGTAGCGCTTAGCCGGAATGTGTCGCCGAAACATGCCATGGAAATGTTGCTCAGCGGTGACTTTATTGACGCTGATCATGCTGCCCGTATCGGTCTCATAAACCGTGCCGTCGAGGTCACTGATTTGGACAAGATAGTTCAAGAATTTGCAGCCAAGATCGCGTCGAAATCCACATTAACAGTTCGCACGGGTAAAACTGCCTTCTATAAACAATTGCCATTATCGCTGGAGCATGCGTATTCTTATGCCTCTGAGGTAATGGCAGAAAACATGCAGTCTCTGGATGCAAAAGAAGGGATTTCAGCCTTCTTGGAAAAACGTGATCCCAAATGGCAAGGTAAGTAAGGGCAAATAAATGGATCACAGTGAGTATAGTGACGCGTATATACAAGAAATTTTGCAGGATGCGAAAACCATTGCGGTGGTGGGGGCCAGCGACAATCCGGTAAGACCATCCTATTTCGTAATGCGATACATGCAACGAAAAGGGTATCGCATTATACCGGTTAATCCGGGCAAAGCTGGCACAGAGCTGTTAGGAGAGAAGGTCTGTGCCTCCCTTGGTGACATTGATGTCCAGGTGGATATGGTTGACTGCTTTCGAAATTCCGATGCAATTCCGGCCATCACAGAGCAAGCCATCGCTATAAACGCGAAGGTTTTATGGACGCAACTTGGTGTCACCAGTCTTGAAGCTGCATCCGCGGCGGAGAGTGCGGGCATGCGGGTTGTCATGAACCGTTGCCCTAAAATCGAGTTTGGTCGTCTTTCAGGGGAAATTGCATATATGGGTGGCCGATCCCGAATTATATCATCGAAACGCAACAAACTATTAGGAAAACGACTATGACTGAACCAAAGTTTGAAACTCTCTCCGTGCATGCTGGGGCAGCACCAGATCCAACGACCGGCGCCCGCATTACACCAATATATCAAACCGCTTCTTATGTATTTGATGATGCCGATCACGCGGCTGAGCTATTCAACCTACAAGCCTTCGGTAATATTTATACGCGCCTGACAAACCCAACAACTTCCGTTCTTGAAGAACGTGTCGCCTCCCTTGAAGGCGGAGCGACTGCTCTGGCCGTTGCGTCTGGCCATGCGGCACAAATGATCACGTTCCATACGTTAATGGAACCGGGCGACGAATTTCTCGCCTCCACCAAGTTATATGGTGGATCCATCACACAATTTGGCCAAGCGTTCAAAAAATTCGATTGGAACACTATTTTTGTTGATCCAACGGATCCAGAAGATTTCAGAAAAGCGCTAACACCAAAATGTAAAGCCATCTTCATTGAAAGCCTCGCCAATCCGGGCGGCGTTATTACAGACATCGAAGCTATCGCGGAAATCGCCCATGAAGCGGGCATCCCGCTGATTGTCGATAATACCCTTGCCTCGCCCTACCTCTGCCGTCCTTTTGAATTTGGCGCAGATATCGTTGTTCATTCTGCCACTAAATTTTTGGGTGGCCACGGAAATTCGGTTGGCGGGATCATTGTGGATTCTGGCAATTTTGACTGGAGCGCAAGCGACAAGTTCAAAACATTGAGTGAGCCAAATCCGTCGTATCACGGCATGAAATTCCACGAAACGTTTGGCGAGCTTGCCTTTGGCATTGCTTGCCGGGCATTGGGTCTTAGAGATTTGGGCCCTGCACTGTCACCGTTCAATGCGTTTTTGATTACGACAGGCATTGAGACTCTACCTCTTCGGATGCGCCAACATTGCGAAAACGCATTAAAGGTTGCTGAATATCTAAGTCGTCATAAAAATGTGTCCTGGGTTTCCTACGCTGGCCTTGAAGGTGATGCCTATAATACTCTCGCAAAAAAATATATGCGCGGCGGTGCTGGCGGCGCGGTTATGACGTTCGGCATTAAAGGTGGCTATGAGGCTGGTATCAAAATGGTTGAAAATGTGGATCTGTTCTCACATCTTGCCAATATTGGTGATACCCGCAGCCTGATCATCCATCCAAGTTCAACCACTCATCGCCAATTAGACGAGGTACAACAGGTTGCGGCTGGTGCTGGACCAGATGTCATTCGACTTTCTATTGGCATTGAAAATGTCGAAGACATTATTGCGGATCTGGATCAGGCCTTGGCTAAAAGCTAGGCTTCGTCCTGATCAATTGTCATAAACTGACAATTCTATCAAATTCAAATCCGGGTCACGCACGTAAATTGACGTGATTGGCCCGGACGCTCCGGTTCTGCGAACGGGCCCTTCAAGTATATCAACCCCCGCGCCCAACAATTTTTCGCGCGCATCCTCAAGGGTCGCCGAAATTTCAAAACACAGATCAGCAGTTCCAGGTAATGCCACTTCTGCCTTGGGTTCTAACTCTTTGCCCTGAATGTGCAGATTGATCTTTTGCGTCCCAAAATGAAGCGCGTGACGCCCTTCCCCAAATGCCTCATAAGACATACCAAGTAAATCACAGTAAAACTGTCTGGTTTTTATTAAATCAGACACTGTAATTACCAAATGATCAATTTTACGTATCATCGCATTCAAATTCCTTCAAGAAACATACACCAATAGTCTATTTAATTACGCCACATTGAAAGCTCGAAACAAGCCCCAATTTCTGATTTCTGTTACAGAATAGGGAATTTATTATGAAACCATTACTTGTTTTAGCTGCATCTATTCCAATTATGCTTCTTGGCGTAGGAATATCGAACGGCGATCCGGTGAGTGCCGGCACGAACTGGTCGAGCAGCACCGGCTTTCAATCTTCGTATACGAAAGCTGTGAAAGACGCGAGAGCCGACATGCTTGCAAAAGCAGACGGCGGATACTACAGCGGGTTTGAGACCACTTACACAACAATTAGCTCAACGGCTATTGGCGCTCAGGTGAACTTCTATGGCGATAACATCGAAACCGGAAACGTCGAAGCCGATAATTGCGGCCATACAAATAGTGACACACAAGTGGATGGTTCCGGCACCGATGTGGACATCACCAAGGGCACAATAACTTGCAAAAAAGCCGGAGGCTCACAATGATCTCTAGATTTCTTGCACTCACAATTTTGCCTTCGTTGCTTCTTGGTGGCTGTGTCGCGAGCAGTTCTAAAACTGTTTCGCTGGAACAAGGCCCACCCGTAGAGACAATAAGCACCCCCTACAGTGATTTACTTCAATGTATAGCCTCACAAAGTTCAATGCGCGGCGCGTGGGCGGTTGGCCAAATTTCTGATGCCACTGGAAAAATGGCAGTTGATAGCGACGGCACGGGAAAATTCATCTCTCAAGGTGCTGGTGACATGATGCAAACCATCATGCTGACAGCCGGTGCTGAAAAACTTCTGAACCGCCGCGATCCACGCCCAGTGGTATTGGAAGCAAAATGGGGTATCAGAAAACTTGATGAAGTTGCGACGGTTGATTTTTACATCACCGGCTCAATTAACACGTTGGACTTTATTCCAGGAGCCTCTGCAGAGGCATCAGTGATGGGTATTGGTCCACGCTATCGCCAACATCGTGCGCTCGTTGGGCTGGATTTACACATAACCAATGCCAAAACGACTGAAGTCATTGCGGCTGCTAATATTTCCAAACAGATTTTTGCAGAAGAAGCTGGTTTTGGTATTGGCCGGTTTTTTGGCACCACATTTGTCGATTTCGATTTTAGTGCTGGCAACCGTGAACCTCTTCAACTCTCCCTTAGATCCATGTTGCAATTTGGTTTATTTGAATTGCTCAAACAAAATGATCCGAATATGGGTCCAGCATGCCAACAATTTGTCGACGAGGTCGAAGGTGTTTCAGAAATGAAGAAAACTGAACCCCAAACAGACGACAACAACAGCTTCCATAGTGAAGAATAACACCCCCACAAAACTTATAGGAGAAAAGACATGAAAAAACTCATTCTTGCAGCGACCTTGGTAGTAGCAACATTGCCACTGACTTTCGGCACTGCTGCTGCAGATGACCAAAGATCCACCTCTAATCTTCCCTTAGACGGATTAACTATCCCCATTGATATTAACACTCACGGTGTAAACGTTGTCATTGGTGACATATATGCAGCTCCAACTAATCTCAATTCTTGTAAGAGCTGCAATCCACCGTATTACACAACACCAACCTTCGATCATTCAGCTGTCACATTCGGTCACGTTGTTAGTTTAACGTACGTCAAAAATGGAGTAACAATTACACCTGATAGCGTTGACGTTGACGTAGATCCAAATGGTCTTTCAATTTCTTCAATGGCATTTGGAGCTCAGTACGCTCCTGAAATATCCAAAACCTTTGAAATCGATACTGTTGAAGCAAGCTTCTGGCACCCGAAAAAACGTTATTATTCTATAAATGACTAAGTTGGCCCAATAAACCAAAAATTTACTGACCCTTTTCATCAGAGGTAAAATGGGGCGGCTGCGGTCGCCCCCTTTTCATCAAGAAAAACGACTTTGATGCCAAGAAAAAATGGCAACACCAAGGACAATCATACCCCCAGCCTGATGCAATGCACCCAATGTAACGGGAACAACTGCGACCAAAGTCCAGATTCCCAATGCGACTTGCAGAAGCACCGCGCCAAACAAAACAGTAATCACGCGCCGGTTTAAGGCTGACACATTCAAATTTCTAGACTTGATAAACAAACCCAGAATTGCAGCGAACGTAATATATGCCATTATACGATGGCTAAATTGAATTGTGGTTGGGTTTTCCAAAAAATTCACATACCACGGGGTAATATTCAGCAAGTCTTCAGGGACAAAATGCGCGCCCATCAATGGCCATTCGTTGTAGACAAAACCAGCGTTCAATCCGGCAACGAAACCGCCAATTAAGATTTGTATAAAAATCAAAAGTAGACAGAAACCAGCCAAGCGGCTTAAAGGGCCTTTGCTCCCCCCGTTCCATTTTTGCGGATGCACCAAATCAAGTGCCGTCCAAGCAAGAGCCATAAATATGAGGCATGCGAGGAAAAGATGAGCGGTTAGCCGGTAATGACTAACATCAGGGTGGTCAACCAGCCCACTTTTAACCATCATCCATCCCATAACACCTTGGCTCCCGCCCAGAAGTAATAAGCCGATCAATCTTGGAATGTGATTTACCGGAATTTTTCGAAACGCCATCAACAAAATAAATGGGACCACAAAGGCAAGACCAATAACCCGGCCAAGTAACCGATGAGAATATTCAAAGACAAAAATCCCTTTAAACTCATCAAGGGTCATTCCTTTGTTCACTTTTTGATATTCAGGGAAAGCTTTATATTTATCAAACTCCTGCCCCCAAGCCTCTGCTCCGAGCGGTGGCAACCAGCCGGTAACCGGACGCCACTCCACCATAGACAGGCCAGAATTAGTAAGGCGCGTTACGCCACCTAAGATCACCATTGCGAAAACTAAAACGGCCACAAATATCAGCCAGCCCGCAATCAATTTCTGGTTCTCTCGCGGTAGCGAAAAACCATATGTCTGTGTCATATTTTTCATGGGGCGAACATACTCTGGATCGGCTTTTATTTGCAACGACATTAAAGACCAAAATTCGAATGTTCTGCCCCTATTAATTCATAGTAAAAATCCAAAAAGACCCTGTTGTTATTAGGCACAACCGGTCAAATTTGACTAAATTTGTATAGGTATAAAACGGTCTAAATTAATAAAATTTAAAACATTTTCAACCTAACTATATTAGTATAAGCAATATTTTCTACTGGAGTACAGTAATGGCTGAAAGTTCTAAGACGTCAAAAGATGTTTTACAACAGGAATTAGAGCAATTAGATTCAAACAATTCTTTGCAGAATTATATGAATACTGAAAGCGCTGATGGCAACAAAGATGGCAACCTTTCAGAAGAAAGTGACCAATCTCTTTCCAATATTCATACTGGCAGTAGCTCTGAGCATGAAGACGCTCAGCTAAAGAATGAAACCACGGAAGATCTGAATAAAATCAGCTCTACTGAGGAAGTGTCTGTTGAGACTTCACAGTCAAGCGATGCCTTTGTTGCTGAATTCATCCCCGGAAGGGAGGACCTTGATGCCGCTTCTGGCGGGACACAAACCCTTGCCAGCGATTTACGAGAAAGCAATAGAATTGATGCGGAAAACATTGACCCGTCAGTTGCACCTTTACTAGAAGGGATTGATAATTCAGACGCTAGCAGCAACGACGGGGATACTCCTGAAGGTCAAACACAAACCACCAACACTACCAATTCGGCCGATGCCGTAGTACCGCAACAAAATAATACGCCAGAAGCTGTAGCGCTTGATGATAATTCAATCGCAGAAGATTCGGCTATTGGTGATGTGGTCGGCACTGTGTCTGCGACAGATCCTGAAGGCGGCTCTCTAAGCTACAGCCTCTCCGATGATGCAGGCGGTGCGTTTACCATTGACGCCAATACTGGCGAGATCAAAGTCGCCACCGGTCTCGATCATGAAACCACAGACAGTTACACCGTCACCGTAGATGTATCGGACGGGACAAATGTGACCCAAGAGACTTTCACCCTTAATGTGGGTGATATAAATGAAGGCCCTGTAGCAGAAAATGTTGATCTTGGATCTACTAACGAAGACACGGCAATAATATTCTCGGCGTCCGATCTATTGGCAAATAGCACAGATGTTGATGGCGATACCTTATCAATTGTTTCATTTGATCAGCCTGCTCAAGGTTCAGTCGTTGATAACGGAAACGGGACCTACACTTTTACTCCGGATGCCGACTGGGACGGCTCAACCAATTTCAGTTATACCGTTTCTGACGGCGCTGGCGGCACGGATACAGCGACCGCCAATATTACGGTTGATGCGGTAGCCGATGCGCCAACCTTAAGTGTTTCCCTTGGTAATCCACAAATTTTGGGCACCGATAGTGGCGGCCCCATCGGTGCCATCACAGTTTTGAATTCGTCTTTTGAGGATGATATCCTTGACGAAGGTAAATATTCGGATGGCTTGGGTGACATCACCAACTGGAGTAATACCTCCTCTACCGGTTGGGCAGGCGTTTGGGATGTCAATCAAGGAGAGTATAATGATCAAGGTTCGAGTGATGGCACCGATGGCGTGCCCGACGGAGAAAACGTTGGCTACGCTGAGCATGGGGGTAGCTTATCTCAGACCGTTGACGGTTCCTTCGAAGCTGACCGCAATTATTCCCTATCAGTCGACGTAGGGGATGCAAATTTTACTGACAGTCCGGCTTATGAAATTCGCCTCTACGCCGGCAATGAATTGATCGGGTCTGTAGATCAATCTGATTTTCCGCTGACGAACAAAGAATTCACAACAGCGACGATAGAAATAAGCGGCAGTGATTTTGCCGACGGTTTTGCGGGTTTCGGTCAGGACATAAGGATTGAACTTGCCAGCATGGATGGCAGTACTGAAGTGTCATTCGATCAAGTTTCATTGAACGCCACAGCTATCGAAGACCCTGATGCAACCTTTGAATATCCGCTGGATATTTCGACTGGCCTTACCGATACAGATGGTTCTGAAACCCTGACAATAACTGTTGATGGCCTGCCAGATGGCACAGTATTGTCAGCAGGAACAGATAATGGTGACGGTACATGGTCGCTTGAAAGCGGTGACCTTGCTAATCTGACTATGACCATACCC
>CAJXWA010000109.1 GCA_913062525.1 uncultured Alphaproteobacteria bacterium
GCCTATTATTAAGCCCCGTAAGTTCGTCAGTTGTGGAAAGATCTTCTAACTCGCGAATTCGCATTTGCTGTTCTGCAATATGCTGCTCAGCACTTGCCGCGTAGGCCAGAACACGGTCAACTAAATTCCAGTTAAGCTCTTTACTGTCGTCTTCTTCGATCGGGTTTTGGTCTTTCAGACGGGAAGCTAAATCTTCCAAGTAAGGCGTAATATCGCTATCCATTGAAAGCGATCCGGCTGATTGAGCAGAACTTGTTGCGAATAAAGATCCTGACATATACATACTCCTTGATGGTATGGACGGCTTCGCTGTCCAGTGTGATCAAATGTTAAGCGGTTTCACGCTGTAGATCATTAATATGCAATCAATGTGCCATATTCCAGTTTCCTTAATACTCTCATAAAAACAATAGGTTGCCAGTTATTCTGGTCTAATTGATTGAGAAGGTTATTTTTCCTCCCGGTAATTTTTTCCGCTTTTACAGAAAAATAGTCCCCTTTTAATTCAGCCCTTTATTTTTTCTTCTAAGAGCCAATATTGTGTTTATAGTGAAATGAGCTAATTGCCGGGCTAGTCCGCCAGTTCTCTCAAGGCAATATCATCAGGGACAATTTCTATGCATTTGAACACATCACTTTTGCGCAAATTCTTATTTGTGGTGCCTCTCGTCTTTTCAGGAGAGCAGGTTTTTGCGCAAACAGCATCATTAGCATCTCATCAAGCGGTGTATAATTTGACGTTGGCTGATGTGGCGGACGGCGGTGGTATCGAAAGTGTTCGTGGCCGTATATTCATGGATGTCGACAATACATGTTCAGGGCATGTGGTTACCCAAAGAATGTTGCTTGAGCTTACCAATGAGAGCGGTGGTAATACAGTTTCTGATTTCAAGCTGTCAACGTGGGAAGATTTGTCGGGTAACCTGATGCGATTTACAGTGCTTAACAGCCTGAACGGCCGAATTGTCGAAAAATCAGATGGCGTTGCAACCCTGCAAAGAACTGAGGGCGAGGTTGTTTTTAAGGATGATAGTAGCGCTCCGCTGACCTTGCCAGAAGGGGTCATGTTTCCAACAACCCATACGAAAACTATTGTACAAGCGGCGCTTGAGGGCAAAAATATTGTGGCCGCCAAAATTTATGATGGAAGCGGGCGTGATGGGTTGCAAGACAGTCTAACTGTAATCGGAAAACCCGGAAAATCGGATCTTGAAATTCTGGCGGAAACCGAAATGAAAGATATGGCATCTTGGCTTGTCCAACTCTCTTTCTTTGATCTTGAAAAACAAACAAGCGAGCCATCGTATGAAGTGAGTTTACGGATACATGAAAACGGCGTAGGAACTAATCTTTTGCTTAAATATCGAGATTTTTCGCTAAACGGCACATTGGTCGATTTAAAGCTTAAAGAAGCAGCAGACTGTAAGTAGATTTTTGCAGATTAATTTCGAGGGAAATATGCAATCGTTTTTAACCTGTGACATCACACGATCAAAAGTACTTTCGCGAATATTACTGAACAAAGTTTTTGGGCTTCTGACCCTAGGGTTTTATCGATTTTGGGGGAAAACACATTTAAGACGGCTGATTTGGCAAGCTGTGGGCATAAACGGCGATCGACTTACCTATCATGGAACCGCGAAGGAACTTTTTGTCGGGTTTCTTTTAGCCCTTCTTGTTATGACGGTGCTTTTGGGTCTGGTTGGCGGCGCGCTTAAATTTGCAACAATTTCTGCACCAGAACTCATCGGAATTGAACAGCTTTTAAATATCGTCTTTCTCGCTGCGTTTTGGCAGTTTGCAAGATATCGGCTATGGCGGTATCGGCTCAGCCGGACATCATATCGAACCGTTAGGTTTTTCCAAAAAGGCAGCGCATTGGCTTACACTGGAAAAGTGATGTTGTGGGGAATTATCAGTGTGATCACGTTGGGTTGGGCTTACCCCAAAATGCGCGCCGTTCAAGCAGATTACCAACTCAATAATATGGCGTTTGGAAATCAAACGTTTGAGTATCGAGGCGAAACAAGAGCATTTTACTCGATTTACTGGCCTTTCATACTATTCCTGAATGTAATGTTCTGGGGCGGTAATATCTTGAATTTTGCGACAGATATTTTTACAGATATAGCCGCTGTTGGGGCAACGGTGAAAATAGACAGCCCAGATGCAGTCAGATACTTTATAGGTTTTTTGATATTGATGTTCGCAGTTGCCGGAATTTTATATGTTTCAGCCAAGGTCAAAGAGTTTAACTACAAGGTTGGTCAAACCAAGTTTTTAAATGCACATTTTGCCGCAAATATTCCTGTCCTAAATGTCCTGAAAATTGGCTCCTTGATGGGGATAATAAATATCCTGTTTCTCGTGCTGATTTTTGTCTTAGCCTATGTTGGATTTGTCGGAGGTGTCGAGGCCATTCAGGTTTATCTAGTGATCGGATTTATTGCCTACTTCCTATTGGTTGATGCCATTAAATACCTGTTTCTGTTTATTCCAATGTTGAAGTTAGCTTGCCGTTCGATCGCAATAGATAACGTCGACGTTTTTGGCGAAGTCGCCGCCTCAACTCACGAAGCACCAAGCTACGGCGAAGGAATAGCCGATGCCTTGGATGTGGGAGCGTTTTAATGGCCTATTTCACGGGTGAATATTTCGATGGTAAAAGTTCGCGCTCAGAAGATGCCGATGTCCAGCTGACATCGCAAAGTCTTTTGCTTCGCAGCACTAACAACAGTCCGATTGGAGAGTGGGAATTGGATCGGTTGCGGGATGAGTATTCGCCTCCAGTTGAGGGTGCTATTTTACTGTCACTGGCAGCTGATAATTCAGCGAGATTGAAAATCACAGATCCTGATGCTCTGTTCGAGCTGAGAACTAGATGCCCGAAGTTGACGCAGAAACGAAAAGCAGAGAAGCGGGAGTGGCCAAAGCTAGTCGCGGCTGCTGCAGGAACTTTGGTTGTTGTGGCGGGGCTTGTGTATTATGGCATGCCGGTAATTGCTGGCGCTGTTGCAGAGATCATCCCCGAGACCACACGGCAAAATCTTGGGCAAGCAGTCGAAGAACGCATTCTGATGCAGGTGACAAAATCCAATAAAAATAAAAATGCAGTTTGTTCTTCAGTAACAGCAGACCTCGCGTTAAGCCGGGTGATCTCGCAATTCTCAAACGGTGAACCGGCGTCAGTTTTGGTGGTTAAAAGCAAAATTGCTAACGCATTTGCTCTTCCGGGCGGGCGCATAATAATATTCTCCGGCTTGATTGATAAAGCTGCCGATGCCAATGCACTGGTTGGGGTTTTGGCTCATGAGTTTGCTCATGTGGAGGCACGGCACCCAACAAGTTTATTAGTTGCAAATCTAGGAATGGCGGCAGTTCTCTCCATTGTGCTTGGGGATGTTACCGGCGGAACACTTATAGCTGGCGCTGGTCAAATGGCGCTGGGTGCATCTTACAGTCGGGATTTCGAACGGGCCGCAGATCAACGAGCTATCGAATTTATGCGACAGAATAACTATGATGTTGGCCCGCTAATACCACTGCTCAAAAAAATTCAAAAGAGTGTCCCAGAAAAAAATGTTCTGTCCTTTATGGTCTCTCATCCAGATATTGATAGCCGGGTGGAAACCTTAAAAGCTGCCGGTGTAACAGGAACTCAACAAGCGTTTACTGAAAGAGAATGGCAAGAGATAAAGGTAATGTGCACGAAGAGTGTTTGAGGCTAGAAGGTAGTTTAAGTTTTGTTTTTGGGAAGCCCACGGCCTTTTCCGATGATTTTGTCACCGAACTTTGAACGGACTTTATCAATGGCATTTTCAATTTCTTTGATTTTGCCATTGTCTCGCCCCAACAGGTCGGGAACATCTGCATCTTCCAAATCTCCAAAACTGCTAATGCCCACACCAATTAATCGAAATTTTTTACCGAGCATAATTTTTCGAAGCATCGGCGTGACCTCGTTATAAAGCGTCTCGGCAAGCTGGGTTGGTTTCGAGAGAGTATGACTGCGATTTATTGTCTTAAAATCGGATGTTTTGAGTTTAAGTGTAATGGTCTTTCCAGCTTTTCCTGATTTTTTTAGACGACTAGAAACCTTTTCACACAGTGGCCACAACCGAGCTTGTAGAACATCAAAGTCACCGATATCGACATTAAAGGTTGTCTCGTTTGAGACACTCTTTGCTTTTGCATTGGCCTTCACAACTCTTTGATCTAGGCCTCGAGAAAAATAGAAAAGCTGGCTCCCCATAGTTCCATAACGCGAAATGAGATCACTTTCATCACGATGCTGCAACTGCCCTATGGTCGTTATTCCCTCACTGGAGAGTTTATTGTTTAACGCTTTTCCAACGCCCCAAATATCACTTACGGGTCTTGGTGCTAGAAAACTACGGGCCTCTTTTTTCCCAATAACAGAAAATCCATTTGGTTTATCGAGGTCAGAGGCGAGCTTGGCCAAAGATTTGTTATAGCTCAACCCCACAGATACAGTGATACCAATAGTCTTTTCAATTGTGGCGGCGAGCCAAGCCATGGATTCAGCAGGCGTTCGGCCATGAAGCTTTTCTGTACCTGAGAGATCCAAGAATGCCTCATCTAGAGACAGAGGTTCGATGGCCGGTGTTAGTTTTTGAAAGAGTGCATGTATTTGCTTGCTGGCCGTTGAGTATGCTTCCATTCGCGGCGTTACAATAACGCCTTCAGGGCAGAGCTTCTTGGCTTTAAACAAGGGCATGGCAGAGCGAACGCCAGACATGCGGGCGATGTAGCAGCAGGTACTAACGACACTTCGGGCGCCATCATGGGCGACAATTACGGCTTTGCTGTAAAGGTCCGGATTGTCGCGCTTTTCCACCGCAGCATAAAACGCATCACAATCCATATGGGCAAGCGATAGATCTGCAAGCTCATCATGATGAACAAGTTTTGGTGAGCTGCAATTGGAACATCTTGTTCTGGGAGCCGGGGCAGTGGTTGCAGAAGATTCCTTCCAAAATTTCAGGCAATTTCGGCACAGGACACTCATGAAGGCCACAGCCACGCAGCCCCACGAATACCTGACGAGTCTCCATATTTTGCTGGCACGAGGCGTGTTTCAATACCATCTGAAAAAGCATATTCCTGCCATAGAATAGGTACATTTTCATAGATGCGGCTGATATTTGAAAGGCCACCACCGCACACAATTATATCTGGGTCCAAAACATTGATCACAGCGGCTAAGGCTTTGGCGAGGCGACGCTCAAAACTCGCTAAAGTTCGTTCTGCCGCGGCATCTCCTGCAGTCGCAAGTGAGACTATTTCTTCTGCTGTGGGTCCGTTCGCGCCAACAGAATTGTGCGATCGGCTAAGGCCTGATCCTGAAACAAAGGTCTCTATACATCCCTTTTTGCCGCAATAACAACTGGGTCCGGGGCGTTCATTTTGGTTTGCCCACGGAAGAGGTGTATGGCCCCACTCACCTGCGATGCCGTTTGATCCCTCAAGGACTTTACCGTCGATCACAATGCCGCCGCCAACACCGGTTCCCAAAATAATACCAAAAACGTTGGCAATTCCTTTTGCAGCACCGTCTGTTGCTTCCGACAGAGCGAAGCAATTGGCATCATTGGCTGTCTTAACTGGTCGCCCAATTAACCGTTGTAAATCTTTCTCAAGAGGGTTTCCTATCAGTTCTGTTGTATTGGCATTTTTAACTAAACCAGTTTTAGCGGAAATCGTACCGGGAATGCCAATACCGATTGTGCCTTCACTGCCGGTGTCATCGTCAGCTTCTGCGACCATATGTTTTATGTTTTGTAGGATGTCGTCATATGATCCACGAGGCGTTTTGGTGCGTTTTTCGAAAACCTTTCGCCCAGTTTCAGAAAGAGCAATAATCTCGGTTTTCGTACCGCCAAGGTCAATGCCATATCTCATGGGGATTATCCTTTATCAATAACGTCCAGAATATGGCCGTATAATTCCGGCCAGCTATCTAACCTTGCGGTGCTGTGCTCGGCCGGCTCCAAAAGCTTAGCAAGTCTGTCGTCCGCGATGTAATGAAGTCTGTGAACGTGTGTGGCATGCTTGAAAACAGAGCTATGATTAGTTGGAATATCGTCAATAAAGAAAGCAGGTTTCGACAGATTTCTCGATAAGTAATTAACCACTCTGCCTTTGGGGCCGACATTGGCAATTAGCGGAAAATCCATGCCACTTTTTACCAAGCTCTCACGGCGTTTTGCCGCGAACTTGGGCGGAACATTACTCAAAACGACAATTTGCGCGGTTTCGCTCAATTTTTGAAGATGCTCGGCGGCGCCATCTACAGGGGGAAGGCGGTGAGCATATTCATCAAAAAATTGTTCCAGAAGTCCCGGAATTTTTTCCGCTTCAACTGGTTTTTTATCAGATTTTTGCCGAATATTTCCGTGAAGCGCAAAAGACGTCCAATCAAAGAACATTTCCTGTTCTTCTAGGAATATCTCTAAGCCTTGCATAAACCCGAACAATACTTCGTCGGCATCTGTAATGATTAGCGGACGGTCAGTTTGGATTG
Organism: uncultured Alphaproteobacteria bacterium; assembly: GCA_913062525.1. GTDB lineage: Bacteria > Pseudomonadota > Alphaproteobacteria > Sneathiellales > Sneathiellaceae > Sneathiella. The sequence goes on from CAJXWA010000109.1 coordinate 6,545, forward strand.
TTATGGCATCAATTTGCGGGATCACGTCTTCGTGGATACCGTTTGTCATGGGAACGTAAACTCCTGATACGCACCGGGAAAAAACGGGCGAATTTGTTGCAGTAGGGTCGGGTCTATCTCACATTCAGTGCAAAAATCCACGAGTATGTTTTCGTGGGATAACAAAAAATCTATTATCCCAGCGAGAATATCAGGCGAATTTGGTGCCTGGCGAAGGTCATCCGAAGACAAACCGGTGTCACCTAGCAGCCAAGAAATTCGTTTTTCGTCTGAAAGTAAGTAAGTCACAGCCTGAAGGGCGATTATATCAGCAAGTTCTTGATTCATGGCATATTTTATTAATCTTGCAAGGTTACGGTAAGGGAATATTAATCATATATCTATTTATTGTGTGTTGATATTACCATTTTTCGGTTGATCTGAGAGTATTTCTTTTTGTTTTGGTCTGTTCTTTGTGCCAAATTCTGAAATACTGATGGAATAGGGCTAGAGTAATGAGTGTGTCACTAAATAAAAATAGGGCGACGTAGGTTATGAACTCAGAACTAAAGAAAAAAGTGCTGATCGTTGAAGACAACGAATTAAACATGAAGCTGTTCCGCGACTTGTTGGAGGCTCATGGGTATGACACGTTGCAAACAAAGGACGGCATGGAAGCCCTTTCTTTAGCACGTGAGCACAAACCAGATTTGATTTTGATGGATATCCAGCTTCCAGAAGTTTCAGGCTTGGAAGTTACCAAGTGGATTAAAGAAGATGAAAATCTCAAATCAATTCCTGTCGTTGCGGTGACTGCATTTGCAATGAAGGGGGATGAAGAAAAAATTCGTGAAGGTGGTTGTGAAGCCTATGTAGCGAAACCTATTTCCGTTGAGAATTTTATTAGAACCGTTAAAGAGTTTTTAGAATAATCAAATGTCAGCTCGTATCCTAGTTGTCGACGATGTGATTCCTAACGTAAAAATTCTGGAAGCTAAACTTTCCGTAGAATATTACGATGTTATTACTGCGTATAATGGTCTTGACGCTCTAGAGCTCGCGACAGAAAAATCCCCTGATCTTATTCTGCTAGATGTGATGATGCCGCAGATGGACGGCTTTGAAGTTTGCCGCAGATTAAAGAAGGATCCGGCGACGGCCCATATCCCTGTGATTATGGTGACAGCTTTAAGTGAAACGGCGGATCGCGTTCAAGGCCTTGAAGCCGGTGCAGATGATTTCCTCACTAAGCCTGTTAATGATGTCGCTCTGTTTGCCCGCGTTAAATCATTGTTGCGCCTTAAAATGATGATGGATGAATTTAGATTACGCGAAGCCACGAGCTTTGATTTGGGAGTTATCAATCCTAATGAAGATTTGGGTGAGAATATACTCCGAGGGCGCATACTGGCCATCGACGACAATGAATTTTCCAGTCGCCAATTGCAGCAGATATTTGCTGAAGAATACGACGTTACTATCGAAAGTGACATGGAAGAGGCGCAAGTTTTAGCACGCGGCGGAGATTTTGATCTCGCTGTTGTCAGTCTTGGAATCACGGCGTTCGATCCTTTGCGGTTTTGTTCTAGAATTAGAACTTTTGAAGAAACGCGCCAATTGCCACTTCTCACCCTTGTCGATGAAGCTGATACCGCAAGACTGGTGAAGGGCCTTGAACTTGGGGTCAATGATTATGTGATGCGCCCCATCGATAAAAACGAATTGATTGTCAGAACGCGGACGCAAGTGCTGCGTAAGCAGTATCAAGATCGTTTGCGCCACAATTACCATCGAAGCATGGAATTGGCCGTTACGGACGGCCTTACGGGGCTTTATAATCGACGCTATATGACAAATCATTTAGCGACCCTGCAGCAATCACCGAATCCTGAGTTTAAACCGGTTTCTTTACTGATTATGGATATCGATTTCTTTAAGAGTGTCAATGACAACCACGGCCATGATGTTGGAGATGAAGTTCTAAAGCAATTTTCCAGCCGCATGAGTAAGAGTGTCCGTGGGATCGATCTTGCCTGCCGGTATGGCGGGGAGGAATTCGTTGTCCTTATGCCAGATACAGATCTAGCTGTTGCAACAGGAGTTGCTGAACGGTTGCGCCGGGAAGTTGCTGATTTCCCCTTCAAGGTGCCAAAATCAGATTTGGAACTAGAGATTTCCTGTTCAATCGGCGTGGCCATGTCAGGAACTGATGAAAATGGCGATAGCCTGCTGAAGCGAGCTGATGAAGCTCTTTACCAAGCCAAAAGGGATGGCCGGAATAGGGTCGTAACAGCAACCGCTCTGCAATAGTTTCGAAACACCACATAAAAAGGCCTGCTTGATTTAAGCCGGCTTTTTTTTGTGCACTAACGACAAAACCCCGGCGAATGCCAGGGTTCGTCAAACCAGTAATAATTAACCGTTCCGCCTAAGCAGAAGATCAGTTATTTGATTTTCGTTTCTTTAAAATCAACATGCTTACGCACAACTGGGTCATACTTACGCATAACCATTTTCTCTGTCAGTGTGCGTGGGTTTTTCTTAGTTACGTAATAGAACCCAGTACCAGCAGTGCTGACAAGTTTGATTTTCAACGTTGTAGGCTTCGCCATGCCAGTAACTCCGTCTTTCGCCTGCTTCATTGCAGGAGAATTGATAATTGAAGCCCGAAAAATACGGATTTACTCAGCGAAGTCAAGCACAACACGTATTTTTTTCGGGTTTTTTTTAAGCCTGATTAACAACGGCCTTTTTAGAAGTTTGCCAAATGGCGATACAAACGAACAAGAAGCAGATAATTGCAAATACAAAGGGCATCCCGTGAGGCTCATAGATCTCCATTGCGAGCCCGCCAGCGGCAGGGCCAATAAGACTTCCAACCCCCCAAAGGACGCCAGCCGCAGCGTTGGCTGTGACTAGCTCTGCCCCTTTAAATTTTTCACCCATTAGGACAAGCGCAAGGGTGTATGTTCCCACAACCGCTCCGCCCCAGATCACTAGCATTGGCCACAGGAGAATAGGGGAGCTAATCAAGAGTGGCAGAAGAAGCGATCCAATTAGTCCTAAAATGCCACAAACGAGAATCACTTTTTCTCGGCCGACATTATCAGCCAGCCAGCCAATAGGCATTTGAAGAAGAATGTTGCCGCCCAAAAGTAGGCTCGTCATCAAAACGGCTGTTCCCGCTGTCATTCCACTTTTGACGCCGTATATGGGGAGTAATGTCAAAACTGTCCCGTCGAAAAAGGCAACAAGCAGAGCAGCTGCGCAAATCAGTGGTGCTAACTTTATAAACGAGAAAACTGAAAATCGGCTGTGCCCAGACATAATTGGGTAATTGTCCCCTGAAGAAAAAAAGAACAATCCAGCTGAAGCAACGATCATTGATGCAATAATAAAGGGGAGTTGCCCTTCAGATCCAAGCACATTGATTAAAACTGGTCCTAACGCGAAGCCGCATGTGAGGAACGCAACGTATATCCCAATGGTGCGCCCTCGGGTTTCTTCGTTTGCAACTTGATTAATCCAAGTTTCGCTGATTAGGAACAGGATGGACATTCCCGTACCGATGCCAAGGCGCAATAAAAACCAGACATACAGGTTTTCAGTAAAGGCTAATGCTAAAATGGAGCCACTACACAGAATTAAAGCTGTCCATAGCATTTTACTTGCCCCAAATACGCTTGCAAGTTTGGGAACGAATGGTGTGGCAAACAAAAATGCAAGGGCAGGGAACGCACCCATATAGCCAATGATGTCACTACCAAAGCCGCGTCTCTCCAGCGCCAGCGACACCAACGGAATCGAGAGGCTGAGGGAGAGACCCATGACGGTTACGGCGGCAATGATGGTGACGATGGTGCGTGTGTTGTTCTGGGGTGTTTGTGTCAATGAGGGTGCCAACGAATGAGGGATTTACCATTAAGGTATGTGAAGATTGGGATCACATTAGGCTCAATTGTAGGATTTGATAAGCGTTTTTCAACTTCACCTACAACAAACTCTGTTACATCAACTAAAGGCATCTGAAGTGCGTCTGCAACGGAGAACCATTGCAGCTCGATAAGTTCTCCTGATCCGGCCAACGTTCCGTGGGCATGCTTTGCATCAATCATGAGAAAACGTGTGTTGAAGCGGATAGGATTATGCGATGGAGTGGTTGCTCGAGCGATATAGTGAAGGTTGGATAAGTCCGGATACAACTGTCCGTCTCTTACATCTCCAATGATAAGCCCTGTTTCCTCGTAAGTTTCTCTAACGGCGGCTGTCGCCACAGCGTGCGACATGGACCCAGGAGAGGATAAATACTTTGAGACATCTTCGGTAAGAGGGGCTTTACATTCTGACGAAAAATCAGCGGTATCAACACGTCCACCTGGAAAAACGAAAACATCAGGTAAGAATTTATGCCCTTTTGCGCGCTTTCCCATAAGCAGGAAAATTTGCTCTCCCCGTTTTTCATACAACACAAGGCTTGACGCGTTGCGCGGTCTAACTGGCCGTACTGGCTCTGATGCTGAACTCATTCTGTTGTGAAAACGCGTTTTCCAGCGACCATTTTGAACAATTTTACGGGGGTTTCAGCACTTGGTGCTGGTTTGTCCTTCAGATACTCATGGACCTGACCCAAAATATATTCCGTGATCAAGGGGATATCTAACTCTTTAGCTTCTTCGATTGTCACCCATTTCATATCGATCAGCTCGTCTGAGCCGATCAGATCGCCTGAAATGTCATTTCCATCGAGAACAAAAAATCGAGTGTTAAACCGTTTTTTTCGCATGGGGGGCGTAACTGCACGGGCAAGATAATCCAGACGCGAGAGGTCGGGTCCGCACGTGATCGTTCCAAAATCGTTCCAAACTTTGGTTTTCGATTTTCTTGGGCGATCATAATCAGCAGAAATCCGAAGACCCGTTTCTTCAAACGTTTCCCTGATGGCGGCTGTTGCAAGGGCTCTTGCACGGGCTGGAGTGCATCCACCGCGGCAAAGGCGGGTCATGACGTCATCCCGTAAGTCTTTTGCCGGAATAACCCGCGAGTCGCCCGCATCTACGCGCCCACCGGGAAAGACGTAGGTGTTTGGCATAAAGCTATGCCGCGCACTTCGCTCACCCATCAGAATTTCAATTCTGGCGCCAACGTTTCTGTATATAACAACGGTGGAGGCGTCTTTGGGACGGGGTGCCTTTGTATCGGATATCCGATCTTCCGCGACAGTTCTTTTTTTGTTGTTTTCCATGTTGCAGGATCCTTTAATTTTCCCTCAACATGCCTTTTAAGTACTTCTAAGTCCAGCGTTTGTACTGCCAATTTCCCAGCAAATCAGGAAACTAGTCGATTTGCTGCGCGCTGTAACCGTCTTTATCATCGTTAAATCCATGCATCTTGCGAGACCATTGAACGGCGATAAGTGCCCCTTTAATATGGGGAAGAATGACGAGAGCACCAATAAA
>CAJXWA010000110.1 GCA_913062525.1 uncultured Alphaproteobacteria bacterium
TAGCTTGCTCTCAACAGTATGCGTCAATACGACCTTATAAAAGGTGTCCACAATTTCTACTAATTACCAGAAGGAGGTGTTACGGAGAAGATGTCTGATGTCAGATCTAAGCGATCGACCACGTCCAATTCGAGCCATAGACAGGAAGATCGTTCTGTTGAGTCCACGAATATTTTTTCCACATAGCTTGCTTTGTATCACCGCTGTACTTGGCTTCCCCAGCAAGCCTAGCATAGCCTTCCGATGTGATCCAAGTTCTTTCCGTTAATTTAAGTTCAGTCAATTTTGCTGCATAATTTGCTGCTCTTCCTACCCATACTATATCATTATCCCCGCGCACTCCGGTTCGTGCTGCACGTAGCCGGCTGGTGTCGATTCCGACTACCTGCCTCACTTTAAACGTATTGCTTGAATACTGTTTGTTCAGTGCTGGATTGATGACATTTTTCACTGCCCAATTGATCTTTAAAGCGCATTTTGCTGCACTCGTCGTTTGTTTTTTTCCGATAAATAGGCCCATGACCCGGTCGCCATCATAGGATGTGATCACGCCGCCATGATGTCGAATGATTTTACCGGCACAGAAAAGGAAAGATTTATATATTTCTGCAGATGCCTGCCAACCGATCGTATCGACCATGTTAGTGGACGCCGTGAGATCTGCGTAAATCACAGTAGCGCGATCAAACACAACAGCGTCATTAGACAACTTTAGATCCTTTGGGGCCGGTACGATGCGGCCCTCGCGCGATTCCCAGGCTGTACGAAACGTGTCGTCAGCATGTGTTTCAAGGTCACCGAGAAGTCCCATGTATTATCCGTTGTCTAGGCCGATTGTTTTTGTGCCGCGAATACCAATATTGGGTACATTTTTTATTTGAGGCCGCTTTGGGTTGATTGTATCGAGCAAAACACATCCTGGCAATCTTAAGATGTATATGAATTCTCAAAAAACGGAAAATTTAAAGGTATTTTAAGTTCATATTGTGGAGATTGGGTTTAGTCATTACAACCTCCCTTCGACAACACCGCTCAAGATGTCGGCGGTCCAAATGTAGAGGGCCTGTATTGTCATTTTCGCAATCAATTTGAGCTTAGCTCCGGCCAATACTGAAAACGGTTTTCACTTTTGATTTTCAGTTTCCGACGGACCAGTAACTATGAACGGTGGGAGGATTGCTGGCTCGGCCAGAATCATCAACCATTGCCTTTCCGACAACAATCGCAATGGTACAAATAAACTTCACAACTAGGAAATGCGCATTGTCATAGAGATTTTCTCCATCGCCTTCTTTCCGCTTATATTCGTAGTCCAGCTAGAATCTGCATTTTGTTATAAGTACATCGCCACGGCTTCCGTAAAAGTTAGCTAAACTAATTTAAGCTAGGTTTTCGCCAATATTTAGCCCTGTAAATGCTGATAGTCTCTCCACAATAGTTCCAAGTACGTTCCTCCCAGACGTTAGTTGAGCCATTGAGCCACCTCTTTGTCGAGTCGTCGGCGTCGTCGTATACACTTTTGGTAACAAACGTTGTGTAATAACCTTCTCTCAAATCACTCAATTTGGCAGCCAAATTCGGTGCCTTGCCTATCGAGATCAATCCGTTGCTTCCATAGATTCCCCCGCGAACAATAAACACTGTCCCTTGATCGATTCCAGTCGCATGATGAATATTGAAAGGAGCTTGTTTCACTGTTTCATATTTATTCTCAAACGCCGGCCGAACCAGTTGAGTTACGGCGTATGCTATCGCGAAGGAGCACTGCACCGCGGAAGTGTTCTTACCATCGCCCATGAATGCTCCCATGACCCGATCACCATCGAAGCTCATTATTTCCCCACCGAAGTGTTTAATTAGGCGAGATGATGTCGCTAAGTACGATTTCAATATTTTTGCCGTAATGCGTCGGTCGAAAGTCTTCGCCATGCGAGAAGAATTGGCCATATCAGTGTACAAATAGGTCGCGTCAATCTCAACTGCGCCGGTACCAAGGGTGATGTCACCTACGGAAGGTATTTGGGTTCCATTTCGTTTGTTCCAAGTAGCATCTCGAACCCTGTTAATGTCTGAGGAAATATCATCGTCTATTCCCATATTTTGGCCCTACACGTGAATTGAAAAGCTTTTTGCATGGGACATTTTTCCTCTTGGATTGGCTCGAGATGAATATAAAAAGCAGACATGGAATTTTGATCTCCGCCTGTTAAGCGGTCGGATAATTTTAACCAAACCTATGGAATAAGACTGAAGTCATCCAGTAACACAACTACCTCACCTTCGTGTCAATCCAGAACAGGTAGGCCGAAAGTGCTCCGAGTATTAGTGGCATAATAAAGTCCATCGCTTGGCATCCTTGTGTTGCAGGAGACAGTTCATATGAGAACTCGAAACCCATAAAGGTTCCTTGAACTTGCCATTTTAGAGCTTCGTTAAGCAAAAGAGCACCTACGCATAACATGCCCAATCGAAAATATCGAAACGCCGGATCGCTAAGCAAAACAATCACAAAGACAGTTAATGCGGTAACTGGAGAAACAATTGTGCAGACAGTGAATGAAGCGTCGTTTATAGCAAAAACCCACCACATTACTGCGCCTGCCAAAAACCCTACGATTGCAGAGATTACTGTCCAGCGCCATCCTCCCGCCCTTCGTGCAGCGCCGGTAGCGGCTATTGCTTCACGACCACGCCGTCCAATATCCTCAAGCAATAGTTCGCGAAACGCGTCGTTTTTCTTAGCGAGCTTACGAAGCTCACTGCCAGGAACCTTGAAAGCTACGAGTTGTTCCGATGCCACCCGAATTGTCGCCGATCTCTTTTGCGTTGGGTCTTTAGTAGCCATTTCACCAACGGTGACTGGCGCTGAACGTTGAATATCTTCACGGAGCTTGCCATCGACAAAGACGTTGGCGTCGCCAAACAGTATGAAAAACACACTATCGTCATCAATAGCGTCCTGAATGATAATGTCCTCTCCCTTCCTAAATAACTGAGTCTCTCCAACAGAAAGTAGACTATCAACAATGGTTTCATCCCCTGCCACAAGCGGACATCGTAACAAAACTGCACGTGCCCTACTCTGGCCAGATTCGCCTAAAAACCTGTCGATGGCTGGAATCTGACCGCCATGTTTTAGAACACTAAAAAGCAATTGCTTCCAAGACATTATTCAACCTCATCAATTTTTTTATGCAGCAGAATAGTTGCTGTTGTTTTCAATTTCCAGACTTTACCTGACCCGTTTTAAATATCGCGTTTAGGTAGTTTTCAATCCTGATCTGAGTAATTTTATGATTGTATACCAAGTGCATTGCAAACTGTCTGCAACGTATTTAGATAATCACCCAAGTATTAATAAGGCATGCTATTTTTGATAAGTTTGATTTCCGCCCAGCACAGCAATTGAGCGATATTTGAGTTTGTCCACTTTGTCGGTATGGTTGTCGTTCTGCTTTCTGAACGATGAGGACCGCTTTGGGGCAAAGATGGCCGTAACCAACAGGCTAAGGTGGTAGTTTGACCCAAGGTTAGGCGTGCCATTACCCTGATCCTAAATATCCGACGTATAAATATACAAGGGTGCCTTCGCATTATTCCCGCCAAGCACCTTGATACGCTCCTGCATGACTGCCGTCTGCATTTCAACATTCCGATAGCTCAGAGAAAAATAAGCATATAACCGGACAGCGTGTCGAATTATGTGAGCGGGAAAGCGATAGCGATAGTAGGAAATATTTTACATTGCGGGGGATTAAACTACTGAACACCAAGGTTAATGTGACAACACCCTGAGTAGCCATTGCAACAACATTTTAACGCTACACGTGGTTTTAATACGTGCAATTTCAAGTTTTTCGAATTGTCCTCAGCCAGAATGCCATAAACTTGCCTGTAATATTGCCTTCTTGAGGTTCAACAAGGCAGTTTCGTTTCGGGTATCGCACTCCCAGATCACAATCGAATACCAACCCTGCAATCGAAGTGCGTCCTCGTTCCGTACATCCCTTGCTACATTTGATTGAAATTTATTCTGCCAGAAATCAGCGTTTGATTTGGGGATGGATGCGTATTTGCAACCTGGATGACGGTGCCAATAGCAACCATGAACGAGAACGCACACTCTATGCTTGGGTAACACTACGTCGGGTTTTCCAGGCAAATCTTTTATGTGCAGCCGAAACCGAAATCCTTGAGCATGAAGGTAACGCCTGACGATCATTTCCGGTTTGGTGTTTTTGCTCCCGATGCCGGACATCATGCGCGATCTGGTTTTTCTATCAACTATATCCATTTTCGTCCTGGCCTTCTCTGTTTGCTCCAGGTAGAGTTCCTCGACAATTATTACCAAGGCTGAACTATGAATCCGATCCCTATTGTTGACCTCTTCGCCGGCCCTGGCGGGCTAGGAGAAGGCTTTTCTTCTTTGCGCCATCAAGACGGAAAACGTGTATTCAAAATAGCCATATCAGCAGAGATGGAAAGCTCCGCTCACAGAACTCTTACTCTCCGAGCCTACTACCGTCAGTTCCTGAATCCAAGTGAAGTCCCACAGGATTACTTTGACTATATTGCCTGCCCGGCAACGGATAAAATACGCCGCACCGCGCTCAAGCAAAAATTAGAACAAAGTAAAGAGTGGAAAGCGGCCGTCGACGAAGCCTTTCAACTCACTCTGGGCGACCCAGAAGACAACCGGCGCTTGGAAAGCCTCATTACTGAACGAATTTCAGACAAAAACATTCGCGACTGGATACTTGTGGGAGGCCCTCCCTGCCAAGCCTACTCCTTAGTAGGACGAGCAAGAAACAGCGGCAACGAGGACTATAGTGCCGAAACTGACGGTAGGCACTTCCTCTATCAGGAGTACCTGAAAATAATTGAAAAATTCCAGCCAGCTGTTTTTATAATGGAGAACGTCAAAGGCATACTGTCTTCCAAAGTAGGCGATAAGAGAATGTTCAGCGAAATTCTCAACGACCTGTCAGCACCGCTAAATTCATCCAAAGGAGTCGCCACCCGCTACCGACTATATTCCGTTACAAATGACGTTTTTTTTGAACACGGGATGTCTACGGAAGACATTGATTTTCGTAAATTCACTGTCAAATCAGAAGAACATGGTGTTCCACAGAAACGTCATCGGGTATTCATTATCGGGGTACGATTGGATGTAGATGAATCGAAGCCGATAAGGTTGCCCCTTCTCGAAACAGGACATAGTAGCGAAGTTACTGTAGAAGACGTAATTGGTGACCTGCCTGCATTGAGAAGCGGACTTTCCAAGACTTCGGATACTTTTGATGCTTGGAACAAATGCATCTTGGCATTCCTTGACGAAATAAAGTCGCAGCGCCCTGATTTCGTTCAAAAAATTGAGAAAATCAAAAAAACGATCAAGACGCGCAAAACAGAACTCCGCCGGAAAAGTTCAGCAATATCGTCTACTGACGCATTTGATAGTGCAATAATGGACTGGATCTCGGATCCAGCTCTATCATCCCTTTCAAACCATGAAACACGCGGGCATATGGAAATGGATCTTGCCCGATATCTTTTCTGTTCAATCTTTGCCACGCAAAGCGGAGAAAATAGATCCCCCAAGGCAAAGGACTTTCCACATTTCCTTGCACCTGAGCACGCGAACTGGCAATCAGGAAAATTCGCGGATCGTTTCAGAGTGCAGCTGGCAGACAAGCCTGCGACTACAATAACAAGCCATATCTCCAAAGACGGGCACTATTTCATCCACCCAGATCCTTCACAATGCCGCAGCCTTACAGTGCGTGAAGCCGCGAGGATCCAGACATTTCCAGACAATTATTTTTTTGAAGGTAATCGTACCCAGCAATACGTTCAGGTCGGAAATGCAGTACCACCCTTTTTGGCAATGAAAATAGCCAGAGGAGTGAAGGAATTGCTTGGTTGAACTGGATTACAATCCCTTGAAACGAGCCCAAAGGTACAGAACGAAACGAATCTTCAACTACTAACGGCCGCACTCAGTGGAAATACCGATTACACACATGCAATCTGACCGTAATATTACCAACTCGTACATTAAGCGTTATATCTCCCACATTGCACTCGGACCAATTTTCCCTCCGATTTAAAGAAGGCATCACCTCTTCCGTTTAGAGTTTCAGCGCCCATTTCATCCATAATTACTCGACTTTCAGTACCACTTTTAACACGCAACGCTAACTGAGCAGGAAGGTTTGACCTTAAATTAGTGCTGATAACCTCAGCACTCGGTTTTTGCGTGGCAATTATCACATGGATTCCCGCCGCACGTGCTTTCTGTGCAAGCCTTTTTAGACTTCCTTCAATCTCTTTTTTTGCATCAGGATCAGACGTTAGGTCGGCATATTCATCAAGTACAATAAGCCACCATGGAATCTGTTGATCTGGTGCCACCTTAGAATTATACTCGGCAATCGAACGAGTCTTCTCTGCCTTCAACCTTTCGTATCGCCATTGCATCTGCTTAACAGCGCGATCCAACATCTCACGTGCATCATCATCATCCATTCCAATTTGACCTTCAAGGTGGGGAAATTTTTCAAAACCTTCAAGTTCAGTACCTTTTGGATCGATCAGAAGTAACCTTAGCTTCTCCCCAGAATAGTAATTTGTCAGACCGTAAAGAATGGTATTGAGTGCTTCTGATTTACCGCTTCCTGTTGTTCCTCCGATGAGCAAATGCGGAGAATTCGAAGACGAAAAATTTATCTCTACGAGGTTTCCCAACTGGTCTATGCCCAACGGGCAACCCAACGCATTTTCAGACGGTTTCCAATCCTCCCAAAGTTCCTGCGCCGTAACATAGTATCGATCTTTGTCACTCTTTGGCACATCTATATTGATATATCCTTCATGAATACTGAACCTGACGTTCTGCTCTTCCTTTAGTTTGAGAGCCAGCTTGAGGGATTCAGCTTTTTGATAAATCATATTCGGAGTAACTCCAGTTCCTGGAAGTATACGATAGATTATGGATGCCGGACCTTCAGTAACCTTGTGGTTCGGATCCTCTGGCTGCTTTACTGAAACACCAAATTCGGAAAACAAATCAAGTATCGATTGATATCTTGCGTTAAGGTCAGATTTCAACAATCTATTTTTCGTTTCAATGGCTACACTGGTGCCATCATTATCATTTGCTGTTTCACCATTTCCACCACCTCGTTCATCTTCTCTAATTATCGTTGGTGGTGTCTCTTTCTCGTCTCCTCTATTGTTGAAGACTTTGGCTTCAGCATCTCGATCTCTCACTACTTCTGGTTCCGGATCCGAAATAATTTCAAATAACGTATCTTTGAAGGTTTCAACGATTTCAATTTCGGAATCTTTCTCGGATATTCTATATTTTGGAGCTGAGGCCTGAACGTAGTTACAAATAGAATATATGCCGCGAAGAGATTCAACACTGAATTTTCCAGAACTGAAACGCTCTCGGATGTCATTTGGAAGTATCATTGAGGTGCCTATGGCATCTTCAAGAACTCTTCCAGAAAAACGTTTTGCGCTAGGACCAGCCGTATTCACTGCATCGAGAATTTTTGATCGCCAGAGAGGTGCGTCTATTTTCTCCTTAGACAAGTCACCCGCTTGCTTTTTTTCGAATACATTCTTGAAGAGCTGCAGAGTTCTGATTACCTGCAATTCGCCGTGGGGCTCATACGACTGCCGAAGCTTTCCTTCTACGACAAGAACTTCTACTTTTAATTCACCGTTAGCAATCCGGAAAGAAATTCGACAAAGATCGGCACGAATTCCATTCTGTCCGCCAAACCAATCTGCATAGTCGTCAAGAGATATCCATATATTAGCGGCATCTCCTTTCGGAGCAGGAATTCTGACATTTGCAACGTGTTTTGCTATTAAAAGACCCAGCATTTCCTCTGTAATACGCGAAATTCCCATGGCCTGTAATGCGAGGCCCGGAGCCAGTGACCGTGCTTCCTCATATATCCGTTCAGCGAGTTTCCTGCTGGCACCAAGGTCACCTTCAAGTATACGCTGCAATTTACGTTCAAGGCGCTGGATTATGTAGTTTCCCCCAGAATTCGAGGATACCACAAGAGTGTAAAGGCCTGACGCCCCCACCTTTTCTTTAACTCTCAGAATTTCTGGCCGAGCGTCAAGATTTTCGATCTGTTCGCGTGAAATATGCCGCTCAATGGTTATAACCCAATGGTTCAATTTATGCATAAGCTCGAATAATTCAGCTTCTCTTTTGAAGTCAATCATCAGCTTAACGTGGTCTGTGTTTTCGGGCATATCTACAGAAATGGGGCGCTTGCGACGATGCCTGACAACAAGCGTAGACCATAACTGAAGGGCCGGATCAGATGTAGCCGGAAGTTTGGAAACAGTAATAGCCTCGCCCTTCGTTCCTCCTTCGAGTATTGTAGGGCTATCCAGCAATACGTCGAAAGTTCCATCAAAGTGTTGATTTTGCGTTGTGGTATCCTGAGTTTGAATTTCATTTGCAAGAAATTGAGGAATGACGCCTATATCGCAACTGAGGTCGCCAAGTTGCTCCTCAAGTGACTGTTCCTTGTTCAGGTCATGCAGTTTCAATTGAAGAGGTGGCAGCAGTGTATTGGGATCTGACATACGATCCGCAACAGGTAATTCTTCAAATTCCTTTATAATACTTGCCCAGTTTTCTCCAGGAGCGAGCACATTCACTGTAATCGGAAGATTCTTCCAATCCCCTTTTCTCACTTTTTTTAGAAGTCGGGCAGGTAGCGAAGCTCCAGTAGGCAGCACTATGAGAAGGGAAAGGCCATCAATTTTATTTGGGTGCGCAAGCAGATAAGTTGCTATTTGGTGAGATATTTCATTGGTACAACTTTCGTCGAGGTCAATACTATTTCCCGATTTCGTATGCTTGACCAATGGTGTAAAATGCTCGGTCCAACCGTATTCAGCTGAGGCAAAAATTGTATCCTGATTAGAACCTGCCGCAAGAGCAGGTAGTTGATGAGGAGACAAGTTGGCGATCCAGTCAAGATACAGACTGCTGTTCTCCTCATTCAGGTCCAGATATCCGGACAAAGCCTGCGTAGCAAGCTGTTCGGAGCGTTCAAGGTAACGTGCTATCCAACGCAGACGCAAAGGATGGTACTGAAGCATCAGCCGGCCTTCGCCTCCATCAGTAGAGATCATTTCCGCATTCAGAAACAAATCAACGCGTTTATCGAAAGCACCTGCTGGCACTAATTCACCTTTAAATCTTTCGGCAAGCTGCAACCAATTGTCAAATGTATCGAATAGCAACTCCCTCGAAAGCCCGGAACAGGAGGCGCTTCGTTTGAATTCGCTTTGATCACTTTCCAGCAGACTAACCAACTCAAGGTCTTCTGTAGAAAAGTTGAACTGTTCATGCTCCAGTGAATTTAGAGAAATCGTACGGCCAACAGCATGTTTGACCCAACCCTCGAGGCTTAAATCGCTTGGAACTTGCAGTAGATGTCTGGGTCGAGGCACATCTCGAGCTGTCACGAGCAACCAAAAAAGCGCAAGCATTTCAATTGCCGGAGGATACCATTGAAATCCTGTTTCCGTTTCAATGGTTTCGAAATTATCACTGTCTTGTGCGGCATATGATAGCAAATGAAATTCCAAGGGTACCGGCTCCCAGGTTTCCTCAGTAAAATCGCTTTCATCATCGCCGCCCGCGCCCTCATCCTCATCTCTCAACTCAGGCGGAGGTGCCTGATTTAAAAGCCTTTCATCAACTTCAAATTCGAAACCCGAGCTATCAAAAGTAGAAGCTTCGGAGACGGAACCGAGCGTTGAACCATACAGAAAAGCTAGAAGTCCAATCGTGGCATTCGCACCTTTAGAGTGTTTTCCTATCACCAATTTTATTTTGAGGTGACTTTCCTCTTCCCTTATGTGGCCTGAGAACTGGCGTGATACTTCTGCTAGTTTGAGGAGAGGGTTTGTAATAGTTTCTGTTGTTGGAGATGCAACCTTTTCAACCATTTTCAAAGTCTGCCTAGTTAGCAGGTCACGAAGCGGCAGCAAATCACTATTTTCGGGTTCCCCATCAAGAAATCTAACAGCCTCACCTTGATCACGTCGATCAAGTCCGGAACCAATTTCGAGCTCTGCCCAGTCATTCAACCTCGCAGGATCCGATTCTGCAATCTCGTTTTCGACACGTTCACCAAGCTTCATTCCTTTAGTATCTTTGGTGAAAAGCTGTTCAAAAATACTGTAGGGAATTTCAGGTCTCAGTTCTTCTTTCGGAGCACGACAGTAGTTTGAGCAAAGTTCTCTCCAGTACTTCTGCTTCTCTTGCTCGAAAGGCTGTCCATCAAGATCCTTGAAAACATTTGTCCTGGCTTCTTCAGCGAGTGCGTCACCATCAAGATCAACACCATTAGCTCCTAGCAGTTCGGCATGTTGCATATTCAGAGTAAGCCGTCTAGATAGTCTTGCGAGAGAGGACTGACTGGCCCAATTTTCGTCTGGAAAGAGTCTAAGCTCAATGAGACAACGTCCGATGATTGCGTTAGTTTCCTCCAGATTAAAAGTTCTGTCTTTGTCAGATCTTTCCAGAGCCACACGGGCACAAAATGCCGAGAACTTTCGAACAGGTACCGTTGTTAGATTTGGATGCAAGCAATCCAGAACTTTAATGATCTGTTCAATCACCATTTTTGGTGCTGTCGCATTATCTCCTGCAGCACTTCGCCACGCTGATTTTACAAGTTCTTCAGCAACTAAAAAATCACTATCTAAATCGTCAAAACTTCCGTCTAAAAAATTTACATCGCGCAGAGTAAAAATGTTTCGCAAACCCTGTTCATCACTAACGGGAGACGTCTCAATGTAAATCAGGCCGCCCTTGTTGTTATTACGATAGTAAGTGATCGAACAGGCAGGGTCAGCAATATACTTTGGCGGATAGAGATCTTTGCTGTCGTGTGAGATGACTACCTTTGCTCTTCCCAAGCTCGTACCGCTTGTCCTGCTGGACCAGATTTCCAAAAAATGAGTTATTTCTGGTTCGGCCAAGTTCTTCATTCGAAAAACAGGATGCTCCTCAGAAGAAGATTCCGGGAAATTACGACATACAATTTTAAATGCGGTTTCGGCGACTGCGTTGGACGCTACTTGTGAAAGCTCAATTTTCATTTCAATTCTCAAGCCCCACCATTCGCGTTGCATCCGAGTATTCCGTCAGTAAGCCTGCAGCCGACATCTGTTCCACCAGCTTCGCTTCATTATCCTCAAATATGCTGGCGTCAAAGTCAGCCAGCAATCCGGCCTCTTGAGCTGACGTCCGTCCCACAACAAAATGGCATTTTTTATAAAGCCATTCATGAACAAAATCACCGAATGTCATTTGAGTCCCTTGTTCTACACCGGCAAGAACAAGTGTTTCGAGAGCGTCTAGGCCAATAGTGAAATGTCTTCGTCCTCTCCACGCGTTCAGCAACTTGGAAGTTGCAGCTGTGGCCCAAAAGAAACTTTTAATTTTGTCTGCCTGCTGTTTGCTAAGGCGGGATTTTTCGCCATATTTTCTACCTCGACATAATTCTACCGCCTCAACGATTATCGCCTGGTTCTCTTTAAGGCATCTCTGCGAGGCGCGGCGAAGCTGTGTATGCCTAGCCCCACAATCGATAATTATTGGTGCCACTATTCCATCGGCATTGAGATAACGTACTGAACGCACCATCTGCATGATCGTGAGCCAGATTGCCGTCCAATTCACGACTGCCTTTATGCGGGTAACAGTTGAAAGCTTAGTGTGCTGAAGAATATTGACGATACCGTCACGAAACAATTCGTCGAGATC
>CAJXWA010000111.1 GCA_913062525.1 uncultured Alphaproteobacteria bacterium
CGCCTAGAAGCGGCGGGCATCCGATTAAAGTGGAGATGTTAAAATATGGGATTACTTTTTACCGGTTTTTTGTTGTTTTGGGTCGCTTCCGTTCTCCGTCCCGCCATTACCACGTTTTCGGGTGGTTGGGGATGGTGTAGTTGAAGTGTCGCTCTCATCATCACTCTCAACGTCGTCTAGTTGCATAGGGGAAGACGATGGGGCGTTTGCGAGCGAGGCTCTAACATAATTAATACAATTTGTGAAAATTGCATTATCTACATTTTTGCAGTTAGAAAGAACTGCATTTGTCATCACGCAGTTGATAAATTGTGCGCGTTGAAGGTCGGCGTCTGATAGGTTTGCTTTTGTGAAGTCGCAATTTAGAAACAGAACGTTTTCCAGAGTTGAATTTACTAAATTTACATTTCGGAGATTTACGTTTCTGAAGGTTGAATCGCGAAAATCACAGGCATCCATTTTAGAATTTTCGAAGTTAGTTTTGAAAAACTCTGAACCAGTAAAGGCTGTTCCAGACAAGACAGCATCATTCATCGTTGTACAATTGAAAAAGCTGTCTAGCAATTGGCCATTTTTAATGGAAATTTCGGACAAATTCGCACATTGTAGGTATGCAAATGAAAAATTTGAGCCGTCCAGAGGGGTGTTTATTAAAGTCGCATTTTCAAGGTAAAGTGTATTTCCTTGGGCTCCAGACAGATTACAATCTCTAAAAGTTGATGACGGTAAATTTGCTTGATTCAGTTGCGCTCCCGCCATATTTAGACCAACGAATTCAATACTTGGCATTTCAGCCCCATCAAACACGATACCGTTTAGATTAGAATTGTCAGTGTAATTCGCAAGGAGATTTAACAGAACGTTAGGAAGAACAGGTCCATTAAAACCGTTTTGAACTAAATCATCGAGTATTTCGTTTTTTATGGGAACCGGGAATTTTGTATCAAGTAAATTACAATTACTGAAAATAGTTCCTTTTATATATGCCGTAGACAAATCTGTGTGCTGTAAATTCGCGCCATCTAGATTGGCATTATTTAGATTTGCATCCGATAAAATTGCACCTTTAAAATTTACAGAAATACACGTTGCACTTGTAAGGTTCGCCCCATCTAGGTTCGCAAAATTCAATTTTGCATGTGAAATATCTGCCCCATTTAGGTCGACGTCACTTAAATCCCAATCGATAAGATAGGCATATTGAAGATTACTACCAGCTTGGATTGCACCTTTTAAGCACTCTTTTTGACTATTTGTGGCCATTGAAAAAATGATGATGTCGTTTGTATAGTTTACTATATCCATTTGAAGTACCTCAGATTTAATAGGGTGTAATTTCTATTAAATTGAGGTTTTATAATTACATTCAACTTAAACTAGTTTTATTGAGCAATTTTAAATACAAAACTCATTAGGGAACCAGTCAATTTATTGGGAATTACATATGGATCTAACTAGGATCTGATTTGTTTTGACCATCTTTGTCGTAGTCTTCGTATTCAAAACCTAGGTTTACCGCCTGTGGAGTTGGTGCTGGTTGCGGAGCTGGTTCGGGATGTTCAAAAACAGTGCCGGTTATAATGCAATTTGTGAAAGAAACATCAGCATCTAGCTGGTCTTGTGAGAAAATTGCGTTGGTTAAATCACAATTCGTAAATTTCGCTTCAGTAAGGTCAGCGTTTGAAAAATCGGCGCCTGTGAAATCACATTTTTTGAAAATGGCTCCACATAAGGTTGCATCAGTTAAAGTGGCACCTCTAAAGATGGCATCTCTTGCGGATATATGTGTCAAATTACAGTCGCTCAGCGTGGCATTTTCTAAGTTTGTTCTGTAAAATTCTGAGTTTGAGAGATCTGTATCGGTGAGATCGGAGTTAATCATATTGGCACAATTAAAAACGCAGTTTTTGAAGGATGCGTTTTTGATGGATATTTGTTGTAAGTTTGCACACTGAAAATACGAATGGGTAAAATTGGCGGAATCTAATATCGTATCTGTTAGAGTTGCATAATCGAAATATGTGTTATTTCCTTCAGACTTAGAGAGATCGCAGTTTTCAAGGGTTGATCCAGCCAGATCAGCGTTTACAATATGTGCTCCTGTCATATCCAGACCCTTTAACTTGATATTGGACATTTCAGCGCCATCAAACATGACATTGGATAAAACACCATTATTGGCATATTGCTTAACAAGCTCAATGATGACGATAGGGAGCACCTGTCCGCCAGACATTTTGGTGAATAGTTCTTCTAAAAGATCCACATCAATGGCTGTTGGAAATATAGTGTTCATCAAACTACAATTTTCAAAAATTGTGTTGGTAAGCGTTGCAGATGATAAATCAGTATGTTGCAATCGAGAACCCATGAGGTTGGTGTTTGATAGATTAGTGTCAGTGAAATTTACCCCCTTAAAACCGACGGAAACGCAGGAAGCATTTTCAAGGTTAGCACCAGAAAGATCTGCAAAATCGAGATATGCACCATCTAATTTTGCTCCCTCTAGGTTTGCGTCCTTCAAATCCCACTCAAATAGATACGCATGCTGCAAATCTCTGTCGTCTTGAATCGCTGATTCCAAACATTCTCGTTGGCTGTTTGTTTCCATTTGAAAAATAACTGATTGGTCTAAATTACTAATGATTTGCATGTGAAATCCTTCAATTTGAATAGAAGATACAGTTCTCCATCACGTTGAGGATTGTTGGGGTTATTCAAGAATAAGCCGTTGTTTTAGACAACTTTGAATACAGCACTCATCTAACGATCCAAATTTCAGTAAAAATGCAAAAAAATGCCCACCTAGTTTTAAGGCGGGCATAAGATTTGAGATTAGATGTTTGAGTCTGGAAAACTCTCTTTTCGCTGTTTCATGAAATCGAGCAAGGCTTGATCAATTGCCGGATCAAGGGGTGGAATTTCATAATCATTGAGCATTTTTTTCCAAAGCACGTTGGCGCGAGTGGCCATGTCAAATGATCCGTCGGCCTCCCATTGTTCAACCGAATTGTTATCTGCAAGTTTGGAGCGATAGAAGGCGCTTTCAAAATTCCGTTGGGTATGGGCACAACCAAGATAATGTCCGCCGGGTCCAACTTCGCGGATGGCGTCCATGGCTTGGCCTTCTTCGCTGATATCAATTCCTTTTGCGAGAACTTCCATCATGGAACATTGATCCATATCCATGACGAATTTTTCGTAAGAAGAACATAATCCCCCTTCGAGCCAACCGGCTGAATGCAGAGCAAAATTTACCCCAGAATTTACGGTCATTTGAAGAGTTTGTGCACTTTCGGAGGCCGCTTGGGCATCGGGAAGTTTAGACGCTGTAAAAGATCCACCAGATCTGAACGGGATATTTAAACGCCGTGCTAATTGTGCAGCACCGTTCAGAACCAGCAAGCTTTCCGGCGTGCCAAACGTGGGTGCGCCCGATTGCATGGAGATTGAGCTTACAAATGTTCCAAAGATAACGGGTGTTCCGGGCTTAATCAGTTGGGTCAGCGCCATTCCGGCCATTGCTTCGGCCAGAAGCTGGGACAGAGTGCCAGCAGGGCTTACAGGGCTCATGGCGCCCGATAGAATAAAGGGAGAGACTATTGCAGCCTGATTATTGGCAGCATAGACCTTGAGCGCCCCCAACATAGTCGCATCAAACGTCATGGGTGAGTTCGCGTTGATGAGGTTAATCATCACGCAGTTATTTTGAACAAATTCCTCTCCAAAAACGATAGACGCCATATCAACGCTGTCTTGCGCTCGTTCTGGTGCGGTTACGGACCCCATAAAGGGTTTGTCGGAATATTTTATGTGGCTGTACACCATATCAAAATGACGTTTGTTCACGGGCAGATCCACAGGCTCGCAAACTGTTCCGCCAGAATGGTGCATAGACGGCGCCATATAGGCCAGTTTTACAAAATTCTGGAAATCTTCAATTGTGCCGTAACGACGCCCTTTATCAAGACAGGTCACAAAGGGAGGGCCGTAGACTGGGGCAAGCACAGTATTATTGCCACCTATCTGAACGTTTCTGGCTGGATTTCTCGCATGTTGTGTAAATTCTGCTGGGGCTGTCTTTAGAAGTTCCCGGCAAAGCCCCTTTGGAAAGCGGACACGATCCCCTTGAACGTCTGCGCCTGCATCTCTCCAGATTTGAAGACATTCCGGATCATCAATAAAACTGATGCCTATTTCTTCGAGTATGGTTTCAGCATTAGCCTCGATGATTTCTAAAGTCTCAACACTTGTGAGTTCAAGGACTGGCGTATTACGGGTAATATAAGGAATGGAGACGTCAGCCTTCGCTTGACGCGCTTCTTTCCGTGCACTGCGACCCCGACGGCCACTCCGGCGTCCCCCTGCTTCAGTTTGCTCTTCGCTCATCTGGGCCTCCACTTGAAATACAACATGACAAAAATTCTGTCTCTAAACCCATTTAAGCAAAACAAAAGAATGCGACTAGCACACAAACGTCTTTTCTAGCCCCCATGTTGACGGATTTTGAACAGTGAAAAACAAGCGTTAAAAACCACATATCCTGATGGCGTTTCAGGAACAGCGAATGTCGCGGATTGATCAGCGGAGCCCTTTGTCAAGGTTCAACGTAATTGAAAATTTAGTCAGTTTTCTCTTATGAGATTAGTCCAAGGATTGAGAAATGAAAACGCATGCAAGGGTAGTCGTCATTGGCGGCGGAGTTGTCGGTGTCAGCACGCTGTATCATCTAACGAAAAAGGGATGGTCGGATGTTGTGTTGTTGGAGCGTACAGAGCTAACTGCGGGTTCGACTTGGCATGCGGCTGGTCTGCTTCCTTTGTTTAACATGAGTTACGCCGTTGGAAAGATCCATAAATACAGCGTCGACCTCTATAAACGTCTGCAAGAAGAAACCGGTCAGGATGTGAGCTTTCATGTAACTGGCAACCTCCGCTTAGCCCAAACTAAAGAACGCATGGATGAGTATCTAAATTATTGCGGGACGGCCAACACCATCGGTGTTCCGTTTCAAATGATCACTCCTGAAGAAATTAAAAAATTATGGCCGCTGATTGATATCGATGGGATTATTGGTGCGTTATACCATCCCGATGATGGTCATATCGCTCCGGTAGACGTGACAAATGCCATGGCTATTGGCGCGAAAAATAATGGCGGAACCATTTACCGCCAAACAGAAGTTTTATCCATTGAGCAGCAGCCTAATGACGAATGGCTGATCCGCACGAATAAGGGTGATATTACCGCGGAACACGTGGTGAGCTGTACGGGCAACTACGCGCGGCAAACGGCTGCTATGGTTGGTCTTGATATCCCGGTTATTCCGGTTGAACATCAATATATCATTACAGATGAAGTCCCTGAGCTTGTGGCACGTAAAAAAGCGGGCCTCCCCGAATTGGCTGTGCTGAGGGAAAGTGACGAGTCTTATTACCTGCGCGAAGAACGTCAGGGTTACATTCTGGGTCCATACGAGAAGGGTGCACCGGCTTGCTTCGTGGATGGCGTTCCTGAAACATTTGGGCAAGACCTATTTCCGGGTGATTTAGAGCGCCTAATGCCTCACGTTGAAGCGGTAATTAAACGTGTACCATCGTTTGAAAATGCGGGCATCAAAGATATTGTGAACGGCCCCATAGCCTATACACCAGATGGAAGTCCGATGATCGGGCCTGCCTGGGGCCTTAAAAATTTCTGGATGAATGAAGGCCATAGCTTTGGCGTTACGGCGGCTGGTGGCTCCGGCTGGCAGCTTGCTGAATGGATTACCGAAGGCGAGCCCAGCATTGATATGATGGATGTTGATCCCCGTCGTTTTGGTGCTTATGCAACGAAGCCTTACACAAAATTGAAAAATGAAGAATGTTATGAGCATGTTTTCGTAGTTCATTACCCTGACGAAGAACGATCCGTTGGTCGCCCGCTAAAGCAGAGCCCTTGTCATGATCGTATGGCATTACGCGGCGCGGTATTTGGTCAACGGTATGGGTGGGAGCGTCCGAACTGGTTCGCGCCAGAAGGTGTCGATGGTACGGATGAGTGGAGCTTCCGTCGCTCAAATTATTTCGAACATGTGGGCAATGAAGCCATAAATATGCGGACGAACGCCGGCCTCATTGACATCACAAGTTTTTCTAAATTCCAAGTAACAGGGCCGGGGGCAGAAGCCTATCTGGATCGCCTTGTTTGCCGGAAACTTCCAAAAGCATCAGGGCGTATTCATCTGAGCCATGCCCTTACCAAAAAAGGCGGAATTAGATCAGAATTTACCATCATGAAAGATGGTCCGGGCTCCTATTATTTGGTGAGTTCTGGTGCGGCAGAACGATTTGATTTTGATTATCTGGAGAAAAACCTGCCAAAAGATGGATCGGTTCGTCTGGATAATGTCACAACGCAGCATGGTGTGCTTGTCTTGGCCGGACCGCGGGCACGGGATATTCTCTCGAAAGTGACGGATGCGGATCTTTCAAACGAAGCATTCAAGTGGTTGACAGGCCAACATATTACAGTTGGGCTTGCGCCTTGCCGGGCACTTCGCGTGAATTTCGTGGGTGATCTTGGTTGGGAACTTCATCATCCTATTGAGTACCAGAACCATATTTATGATGCGTTGGTGGAAGCTGGCGAAGAGTTTGGCCTTAAAATGTGCGGAATGCGCGCAATGGACAGCCTGCGGATGGAGAAAAACTACCGCATGTGGGGGCAAGATCTTACACGGGAATACTCAGTGTTCGAGGCTGGTCTTGACCGTTTTGTGCATCTTGATAAAGGTGATTTCATTGGCCGCGATGCTCTTGTTAAACAAAAAGAAGAAGGCGTTGTAATACAATTCGTAGCGTTGGAGATCTTTGGAATTAAAGATGCCGACGCTCTTGGGAATGAGCCACTTCGCGATAAATCTGGGAATATGGTCGGCCGGGCTACGGCTGGTGCTTACGGGCATTTCACCAAAAGATCACTAGCTCAAGGATATATTGATACCGCTTCAAGCGCTGTTGGTACCCCCCTAACCATCACAATATTAGGGGAAGACTATGACGCTGTGGTTATCGAAGAGTCGGTTTATGACCCGGAAAACATTGCTTTAAGATCGTAAGAGACAAATATGACTAATGGGATAGAGCTTATGGGAGAGTTGCATGGAAGAAGATGATGTCAATTTGTCGGAACTCGACGATAAAGAGTTGGTCGAACAGATGCATGATGACCTTTATGACGGTCTTGCCGAAGAAATTACAGAAGGGACGCAAATCCTTCTAGATCGTGGGTGGGAGCCATACAAGGTTCTAACCGAAGCTTTGGTTGAAGGCATGCGTATCGTTGGTGTGGATTTTCGGGATGGCATTTTGTTCGTGCCCGAAGTTCTTTTGTCTGCAGGTTCTATGAAGGCCGGCATGGCGATTTTAAAGCCGTTGCTTGCAGCAACAGGTGCGCCAAAAGCCGGCAAAATGGTCATTGGAACTGTTAAGGGTGACATCCACGATATTGGCAAAAATCTCGTCATTATGATGATGGAAGGTGCTGGCTTTGAAGTGATTGATATTGGAATTAATAATCCGGTTGAAAATTATCTTGAAGCATTGGAAGAGCATAAACCCGATATTATTGGAATGTCCGCGCTTCTGACAACAACCATGCCATATATGAAGGTGGTTGTTGATGCCATGATCGAAAAGGGCATTCGCAATGACTACATTGTCATGGTCGGCGGCGCGCCGCTGAATGAAGAGTTTGCAGACAGCGTTGGTGCCGATGCATATGGACGAGATGCTGCCATGACTGTGGAGCTTGCGAAGGAAAAAATTGCAGAGCGAGCTGCAGCCTGATTTTAGGTGAATTGTAATGAGTGATAAAAGCCCTTCAACACTTCTGATTGCTTGTGGTGCCTTAGCATCTGAGGCCTCTGCGATTTTGAAGCAAGAAGGGCTTGATCATGTGAAACTCACATGCTTGCCAGCAAAACTCCATAATACACCGCAGTTTATACCGGATCTTCTCCGAGCAAAAATCCGAGAGCATAAGGATGAGTTCTCGGAAATTCTTGTTTTGTACGGGGATTGCGGAACCGCTGGAGGCATTGATACAGTTGTGGAAGAAGAAGGTGCGCGCCGCATTGAGGGCGCTCACTGTTATGAGTTTTATTCAGGGGCAAAGCAATTTTCCGAGATGTTCGATGAGCAACCTGGGACGTTTTACTTGACAGATTTTCTTGTGAGACATTTCGAACGGCTCGTCTGGCAGGGGTTAGGCCTCGATCGTCATCCAGAATTACTCCCCATGTATTTTGGAAACTACACGCGCGTTTTGTATATGGGGCAAATGCCAACACCTGAATTAATGGATATGGCTAAAGAAGCTGCAAAAAGGCTCGAACTCGGTTTTGATTATTTGGATACAGGCCTTGTTGGTCTTGAGAAATTTTTATCAGTTACGCATAAATAGGGGCTGTTTTATGCAAGTTACAATTATTTATTGGCGCGATATCCCGTCACAAATCGTATCAGGGTCTGGGCGTAAAAAATCCAAACTTATGCTGCCGGAGCGTTTTCAAGAAGCTATCGATATGGCCGCAATGCGGGATAAAGCCCATGATAGCGATGCCTATCTTGATGGATGGCGAAAAGAAAATCTCGAAAATTTGAATGATAAAACTGAAGATATTGTTGGCGCAGTTGCGGCCGATATGGATGTGAAATTTGATGATGGGGTCTTACGATCCTACGTCACTAATGGTGGTTGGGAGGTCAAATAATGCCAAAAGCCGCGTACCAGCCTGCCAAGTTTAGCCCTATTGCTCGTCGCCGTTCTTTATACACGGTTCGACTTTGGTCTGTACGGCACGCCAAATCCCTTGAAATGGTATACACCGCGTTGTCAGCGGTCTTTTTAAAATTGCATCCGTTTTGGGAATTCGTTGGTTACAAACGGGCAGAGAAACCGGTGATGATTGCCGAAAAAATTGTGAAATCCTTTCTGTTTGATTGCCGTATGTGCGGTCAATGTGCTCTAAGCGATACAGGAATGTCATGCCCTATGAACTGTCCTAAAAGCCTTCGAAATGGGCCTTGCGGTGGTGTGCGTCCCAATGGAAACTGTGAAGTTGAACCCGATATGCCCTGCGTTTGGGTTGAAGCTTGGGAGGGAAGTCAGACTATGAAGAGTTCGGAAAATATCCTTAGAGTTCAACCACCTGTAGATCATTCTTTAAAAGGAACTTCGTCGTGGTTACGTGTAACCTCAGATGAAGCCGCTAAAAATTCTGCCGCAGTGGGAGAAATCAAATGAGTTTTTTCCCAATTGGCGAACATGAAGAACCACTTCCGCCAGAACCCGGTCATACGTCTCGTGGACGATTGGAGAGAGTTCTGCGGGCTGGCGAATTTGCGGTAACAGCTGAACTCAATCCACCAGACAGTGCTGATCCGAACGATGTGTTTGAGCGCGGCGCCGTTTTTGATGGATGGGTCGATGGGATAAATGCCACTGATGGCTCCGGTGCAAACTGTCATATGTCGTCTGTTGGAATATGTGCCTTACTTACCCGCGTTGGATATTCGCCCATCATGCAGATATCTTGCCGCGACCATAACCGTATTGCCATACAAGGCAATGTATTGGGTGCTGCGGCCATGGGGGTAAATAATATCCTGTGTTTGACCGGAGACGGTGTTCAAGCGGGCGATCAGCCGGGTGCTAAACCTGTTTTCGATCTAGATTGTATGTCACTGCTCCGCACTATTCGCCAAATGCGCGATGAAGGAAAATTGCTTTCGGGTCGGAAACTGACTTCAGCGCCGCAGGTGTTTTTAGGGGCTGCAATTAACCCTTTTGCGCCGCCTTATGATTTTAGGCCGCACAGATTGGCTAAAAAGATCGAAGCTGGCGCACAGTTTGTCCAATCACAATATTGTTTCGATATTCCCATGATGGAAAACTACATGAACAGTGTTCGAGATATGGGGTTGGATGAAAATTGCTTTATTTTGGCCGGGGTCGGTCCATTGGCATCAGCGCGAGCGGCCAAGTGGATCAGAAGTAATGTTCCCGGTATTCATATTCCAGATAGCATAATTGAACGACTTGAAGGCGCTGAAGATCAAAAGCTTGAGGGGAAAAAAATAGCCATTGAAATCCTCCAACAGGTTCGGGAAATGAAGGGCGTGTCAGGTGCCCATGTGATGGCATATCGGCAAGAGGAATTGGTTGCAGATATTGTGCATGAGTCTGGTGTCCTTAAGGGCCGAAAACCTTGGACACGCGAGGCTAATCCCGATTTTGAAGCTGTTTCTGAAGCTATGGAAATCACCAAAGAACAAATGGGAGAAGAGATTGAACCGTCAGCTGCTGTTGCTGCCGTTTCTGACTAGTCCTATGTCGCATTTAAGCAAGTCGGGATGCCGTCTCGAGGCGTAATAAGGATATAGATCTTGAATAGTTTATGTGTTGAAGGGCTTTTGACATGACAGATACAATTCTTTCCTCCGCAACCAAAGAAGTTGTCATCGGATTTGACCGTCCTTTCGTTGTTATTGGGGAGCGTATTAACCCCACCGGCCGCAAGCTTTTGGCCGCTGAAATGAAGGTCGGAGATTATAGTCGGGTGGAATCAGATGCTCTTGCGCAGATAGCTGCTGGCGCCCAAATGCTGGATGTAAACGCAGGTATTCCGCTGGCAGATGAACCCCGTATTCTTGCAGAATCTATTCAATTAGTTCAATCACTTACAGACGCACCTTTATCTATAGACTCATCCATTGTTGAAGCTTTAGAAGCTGGTTTGAAAGTTTATAAAGGAAAGGCCCTTGTGAACTCGGTGACAGGTGAAGAAGACCGCCTCGAAACAGTGTTACCACTGATCAAAAAATATGGGGCTGCAGTCGTCGCCATTTCTAATGACGAAACAGGTATTTCTGAAGATCCAGATGTGCGTTTTGAAGTAGCTAAAAAAATCGTTCAAAGAGCGCAAGACTACGGAATTCCAGCCTGTGATGTGGTGGTAGATCCATTGGTTATGCCCGTTGGTGCAATCAATGATGCGGGCCGTCAGGTTTTGCGTCTGATCACTCGCCTTCGCAATGAATTGAAAGTGAACACCACGTGCGGGGCGTCAAACTTTAGTTTTGGGCTGCCCAACCGCCATGGTATGAACGCATCATTCTTATCCATGGCAATTGGGGCTGGTATGACATCCGCCATTACAAATCCGTTGCATGAGCCTGAAATGCAAGCTGTCATGGGCGCAAATGTTGTTATGGGTGCAGATCCAAATTGCAGCCAATGGATTAAGAAATTCCGTGATCCCTTAGCAGAGGGCACGGGGGGCAGAGGCAATCGCCGCCGCCGCCGGAGCGCGTGAGAGCGCTTTGGAAATCTTAGAAAAGCATCTAGTTGTTTTTACGCCCTCTGGCAAGAGAGGGCATTTCCCTGCAGGAACATCCTTACTTGATGCCGGGCGGAGCCTTGGCGTTGATATCGATAGTGTGTGCGGTGGTCGCGGTATTTGCGGACGCTGTCAAGTTCGCCTTGTTGAAGGTGAGTTTGCAAAGCACGGCGTTAAAAGTACAAAATCCGGCTTAAGTACGTTTGCCAAAGGCGAAGTCAAGTACCGTGAACGGCGGGGCCTTGCCGAAAATCGACGCCTAAGTTGCCACACGAAATTGTTAGGCG
>CAJXWA010000112.1 GCA_913062525.1 uncultured Alphaproteobacteria bacterium
GGCCCGTTATAGGTCGCTGAAACTTCTGCTTTGGGTTATGGTGCGGATGAAGTGACGAGCTCACATCGCATTGTATGGCTGACGCGCTGGAGTAGACTATAGGGGACCTTAGCTTACTCTCCTCTCAATGGTCTGAAGTTCCTACACAGCGCGATAGTGTCAGCCCCCCCTTCAAAGGTCTAACCCAACAACAACAACAACAACAAGAGGGTTTAACGGTATTTTGGAAATGGGGAGGGGCTTAAAGGGTACCGGGGGTCAAAACCAAAGCAGGGACTCCTAGGCATTCCGTTCTGTCTCATTGAACCCTGCCTCCCTGAGACACTCCAGCGCCACCTCAATTGAGTCTCACTGAAATAGTATTTGACTTCTGAGACACTATTCTCTCATAGTTTAAGTATCTATTGGTACACGCAAAGGGTGAGACATGAAGATCGGATACGTAAGAACATCAACACTGGAACAGGTCGCTGGTTTCGAGGCTCAGATTGAGGAACTAAAGCAGGAAGGCTGTGAGAAGCTATTTCAGGAGCAGGTGTCTTCTGTTGCCCAGCGCGAACAACTGTCACTTGCGTTAGACTTCATCCGCCAAGGGGATACTTTAGTCGTCACTAAGTTGGACCGCCTTGCCCGTTCGACAAAACACCTTGGTGAGATTATCGAGGTGATCCGCGTGAAGGGAGCATACCTTCAGATACTGAACCTTGGGATCGACACTAGTAGCGCCACGGGAGAGCTTGTGTTGAACCTGTTGGGAGCTGTGGCCCAGTTCGAGCGCCAGATGATGCTGGAGCGGCAGCGCGAGGGTATAGCCAAGGCCAAGAGCGAAAGGAAGTATCAGGGGAGAAAACCCACGGCAAGAGCTAAATATAAAGAAGTGCTGTAACTTAAGGCACAAGGGATGAACGCCACAGCTATTGCTAAAGAGCTTGGTCTTGGAAGGGCATCAGTATACAGAATTATTAGCGACTAAATGTAATAGCTCAGATGTGGTCTGACAGGCTTTCCCAGAGAGTCTCGACTAGATCATGTGGTCCGCTTTCCCCGCGACAGCAGACGTTTATATCCCCTGAATTGAGGCTGTCATTTGTTCCGATAAGCGCCAAGAACTGAAGTAAATGACGATGAAATTACCAATGGTAATTCCACTTCATATCTCAAAGCATTGTTACATGTTTTGAGAACACAATATTACTGACCGCTCAAAATTTGATACACTTTATTGGCAATAGGAAGTAATGTCGACCTGTCCATGGGAGCAACCATTGCATAGGCAAATTTATTATCAATCCAATAAAATGCTGTCGCTCCGTCATCCTTTACAAAGCGAAAAGACGTATCTACTTCCTCATCTGATGATCTGACATATAAAGTTAAACGTCTTCCGGTGTTGTCTTCATACATGAATTGTGCTGCGGGTAAAGAGGCGTCAGCCAAGAGACGCCCCCCGACAAGTTGGAAACCTCCATCCTGTAAGTCAGGCACACTTAATTGAGTGCCAACACGTTTTGATAGCCATTTAACCAAGTGAGCTTCTTGTGAAGCGGGGACTTCAACAGGATGGCGAACTTCTGATACGAAAACATGATGAGCACCAACCGCTTGATCGACAAAGGCCACCTGATCTCTTTGAGCATTCGATCCAGTTTTCTCATTAAGCATCCAGCCACTCATGCCCCCGACAAGCAACAAGACAATGGAAGCAGCTAGACGCAACCATGGAATAGAGTTCGTTGCGGGTTTTTCTTTTTTCGCCGTCACAATTTCCAACATCTCATTTGGAATATCTTCATCTAGCATCTGATTGAAGGTTTGGCCGATTTTACTATTTTGTAATTGATAGGCATGGATACTTGCGGCATCTTCCGGATTCTCAGCAAGCCATGCTTCAACGCGTTCTACATCGTTTGGCGCAAGGTAGCCATCGACGTAAGCGTGGAGGTCATCTTGTGTTATTGTATTTGAGGCACTCATTTGACCCTCCTTAAATGCGATGTACCTGTTGTATCTAGTATTACACGCAACCTTATTCTGCCTCGATTAAGTCGAGACATGACCGTCCCTATAGGGATGTCAAGCACCTCTGCTGTTTCAGCATAGGAAAGTTGTTCAAGACCAACCAAAAGAAGAACCTCTCGGTGTTCATCAGGAAGATGATTAAGTGCCCGATCAACATCTCGGATCATCAGCCCTTTGTCTTGGTCAGGCTGCATAACATTTACAGTTTCGTGGACAGCCTCAAGGGCCGTGTTATCCGGTTGACTATTTTGCCGTCGTGCTGCATTTACATGTAAGTTATGAAGGATCGAAAACAACCATGTCCGCATGTTTGAACCAGGTTCCCAAAGGTGAAGCCGCCCTATAGCTCTGACAAGACAATCCTGAACCAAATCATCAGCTTTTTCATTGTCACGAATTAAAGCTTTGGCATACCGCCGAAGATTCGGGATATTTTCTACAATTAGCTTTTGAGTATCATTCATAGCGTAGCAACTCAGTTTTCATAAAGATAGTGGGCCTATACCCACTATCTTTGAGATCGTTTCAGTTTACATTAAGGACGTGCAGTGTGCCAAACACCTTTCACGCCATCACCTGTGTTGTCACCGGGTTTGCCATCTTTAATCCATGTGTATAGTGGTTGCCCGTTGTAAGCCCACTGATAAGTACTATTTTCACGTTTAAGAACACTGAAATCGCCTTCATTTTTTGAGGACGCTTTGGCAGGCATTGGGGGCCAATTAGCGGCACACTTTCCCGCACAATTAGATTTACCGGCAATGTCTTTGTCAAAAGTATAAAGCGTCATGCCTTTGGCATTTGTCAGGGCTGAGGCACCTGATACGTTCGCCGTCTTAATGGATTTTGCCATATGATGGTCAGCTTGAGCCATGCCTGATGTTAATACTGCAAGGCCAAGTGCAAGAGCTGTAGATCGAATAATCATGTTTCTTTCCTTTATAGAAGTTTATCTCAACAGCCTTGTCGCCAAGGCGGCTATATAAACACAAACAATCGAACGGACAAATTATTCCCTATAATGTGAAAAGAAATTTATTTTCGGAAACTATTCAATCAAGATATAGGTACATACCGGGTCAAGCATTAGCAATTTCGTAAGATTCACAACCTCTCCAAATGTCTGTAATGGGCCAGGTTCGAACCTACGAGGTGGCTTCAGTGACGGGTCCGTTTGACATTGGCAAGCAAAAGCGCTGGAGTAAACTGGAGAGACCTTGCTCCAAAGTCATTGGTCTGAATAGCCCCTTCCTGTGCAAGTGCGCGGGGCCGTTTGTGTAACCTTTGTGTAACCAGCATGGTAACACATTCCTTTTCAGACAAGGGTTCAAACCAGTCTGTCAGAGAAACGGAAAACGCAAGAAAACCAACACTTCCAATAACTTGGAAGAGCAGTTCAATACGGTCTAAATGTCTATGAAAAGGTAGTGGCTGGGGTGGCAGGATTCGAACCTGCGAATGACGAGATCAAAACCCGTTGCCTTACCACTTGGCGACACCCCATTGGAGAGCCCCTTTCTATCGAAAGAGTTCAGCAATCTCAAGTGCTAAAATCAAAAAGATGAAAATATTATTGGAACAGCTGTCGATCGAGGAATTGGAGCATCTGAGTAAAGACAATCGGCTCAAGCAAAATACCGTTTGGATAGGTACCTTGAAGACTTAAACTTTGGCTTAATGCCTTATTTCTCATATACATGGAGCATCCCTCATCCGCCTTTGATTGAGAGTTCCCTGAGGTCACAGAAAATACTGGCGAGCGCTCCTCTCCCTTAAGGCCGCTAACGCCGAGATCTCCGCCGCATCCCCATTCAGCAACAATTCTGGCTTTCACCGCAGGATCTACCCGTCTCGCTACAATGGCTCCCCCCTCTCCAGCACCCAGTAAGAACAGGTTTTTTTGGTCAGCCCAGGAAACCGATTGAAGCTCGTTCAACGCATACGTCAATTCAGCTTCTTTATATCGGCTGTTGCGTTTTAGCCGATCGAAGATGGTTTCGCCTTCCACGCAAACGACAGGTTCATGGCTGCGGGCTTTACTATCTAGATAAAAAGCAACAAAACCTTGCTCTGCCAGCCCCCGCATCAAACGAAGTGACATATTTTCAGAGCATCCTCCCAGCATGACAATCACTGGCCAGCGGGTATTTGGCTTTGCCCCGGCTAAGTGAAGCAGGCCAAGCGCACCGTCATTAGTGGTGATCATGGATCCCGCTGACCCCCGCACCGGAATAGCAAGAGTTGCGTTGCGCCACACGGCCTCCGCATCTGAGAAGATCGGTTTATTAAATGTGGGCGTAGGCGTTCTAACGGGTACCGGCTTTGAACAGGCGCTAAGACCAAATGCGATGATCAAGAATATCAAAAGGCAGTCGATGCGCAAGGTCATTAGCTTTCAGCCTCGCCGTTAATCGCAGCTGACATGCCCCACCAATCGGGCCTAATATCTAATATCCTTTGCTGTGCAAAGGCAGCCTCCCCTTCAGAACTGAATAACCCAAAGCAAGTTGCCCCGCTTCCGCTCATGCGCGACAGAAGGCAGTTAGGCTGTTCCTCTATCAGCTTCAAAACCGTGGCTATTTCTGGAAGAAGAGAGATGGCTGGAGCCTGCAAGTGGTTAGAGGTCTTTAACAACTTGGCCATCAATCCATCGGCATTGGTACCCACATCCTCATAACCATCATATGCCGGCAGCGATGACCAATTAATGGCTTTAAAAACTTCGGGCGTGGAGACTGCGACTAATGGGTTCACCAAAAGGATATGAAGATCGGGAAGCACCGCTACAGGCGTCACCTGTTCCCCAATCCCTGTCATCAATGCAGGCTTTGCGGCGAGGCAAACGGGAACATCTGCCCCAAGTTGAAGTGCTATATCAGACATGACTTCAGGTGATGGCGTCACGTTCCACAATTCACATAACAATTGCAAACAGACAGCCGCATTTGAAGATCCCCCACCGATGCCAGACGCAACGGGGAGGTTTTTCTCCAGATGAATGTGAGCACCCGCCGTTATATTAAAGTGTGTTTTGAGTAATTTTGCAGCCTTCACCACAAGATTTTCGTCAGGGGTCCCAAGTAATGCACTAAAAGGGCCAGAGACAGAGGCGGTTATCTGATCCGCAGCGGATACTTCGATCTGATCTCCCCCGCATGGAAAACACACAAGGCTTTCAAGCAAATGATAGCCGTCATCGCGTTTTCCCGTCACATGAAGGAACAGATTAACTTTGGGGCGGGCAAGTTTAGACAGGCTCATTTTGAAGCGGCAGGTTGGCTTATGAGCCCTTCCTGTATTTTTTGCTGAATAGCCGGAATTTGGTCTGCTTCTGGTTCGAGCCAAAGTGCGCGCTGCCATTGATAACGGGCTTCATCTTGGCGTCCCACTTGCCAATAGGCATCTCCCAAATGATCATTAATTGTTGGATCTTCTGGCTGAAGGGCAACAGCTTTTTCCAGCTGCATCGCAGCATTATCAAAGTCTTTCACCCTATAATATAGCCAACCTAGACTATCAACGATGTAGCCGTCACTAGGCCGTAGAGATACGGCTTTTATCAACAACTCTTTGGCTTTTTCTAGTTTCTCGCCGCGGTCTGCCCACGAGTACCCAAGATAATTTAGAATTTGAGGGTGATTTGGTTTTAAAGACAAGGCCTTCAACAAATCAGCTTCTGCAAGTACCCATTCGTTTAGGCGCTCATAGGCAATTCCGCGTGCATATAACAACGACCACAATCGGGCTTTTACGCTTCCGATATTATCAATGGCCCGCCCATACGCCGCCGCCGCATTTTTCCAGTCCTTACGATCCCGATTTAGATCTGCAAGAACAATTATCGGCTCCACCTCAGTGGGGTTGTCCTTGGTAAGTTTATTCAAAGTGGTAAAGGCGCCAGCCTCATCACCCAACTTATAAGTCAGCCATGCCATCCGAATTTTTGAATTCAAATAATAGGGTGATTGTTCAGGGACTTCTCCGTAATACGCCAGTGCTTTTGCAAGTTGCCCGCGATCTTCGGCAATTTCTGCAAGCAATATATTGGCAACTGTTAAATCTGGGCGCAGCATTAATGAAAAATAGGCAAACGTCACCGCTGGACTGGTGGCTTTTTCTTGGCCAATAATCGCAGCAGAACTGTATAAGGCCTCTGCCGCGCCTTCAATCGGAGAGCGAATTAACGGAGCTATAGCTTCACCGTTATCCATCTTTTGAAGCAAGCGGTTAATGGTCGGACTTAAAGGGAACCGTTTTTTGTAATTTTCAAATATTAAGCGCGCGCCTTCCGTGTCCCCTTGTTCAAGAAGGAACGTGCCATATGATTGCACCAAACGAACAGCGCGGCCAGAAGGTCCCCTAAGGGCGAGCTTATATTGCTCTCTAGCTAAGTCGGTTTGACCGGAGACATGGGCTATTAAAGCCAAATGATAGGATTTTAAAAGCTTAAAGCCATCGTATTTATCAAGGGCCTCGAGGGCCTCTGTCGCTTCGGTAAGTTTGCCTTGTCCAACAAGTGCCCAAGCGGTGAGAACCGGTTTTAAAAGAAGATCATAACGGGTTGGTTTAATCTCACCGATATGAGCTGTAGCTTCTTCAAAACGATTTTTCCCAATCGCATCAATTCCAAGTACAAGCCGGGCCTTGTTATCGTTCTTGCTTTTGCGGTCGACAATTTCATTGGCCAATATCAGCGCGCGTTTAGTATCGCCGTTTGATAAGGCCGCCCGAAAAGTATTTTGAAGTATAAAATCATCTTGCCCATTGAGCGAATAGGCCGCACCGAAGAAATCTGTAGCAGATTGCGTATCTCTTTCGCGAAGAGCTTGCCTGCCGGCAAGATACTGCCCTGGAAGCGTCGTAGATACTGACGAACTGACACCACCTTCATCTTGAAATGTGGAGGGGGCGTAATCCAAGCCAGTTCCCTGCCCTACGGCAGTACATCCCGCGAAAAGCGTGAGTGCTGCTACACCGGACAGACACTTAAGGAGATTTCTGCTTAAACGCTCAGCCATTCAAAATGCCTCTATTACTTAGATATCAAGGGGTCGTAATAATACTACAGTAAAGTATTCATTCCCCCTTGATAAACAAGATAATTCCTTTTTTAGGAATAACGAGCCTTTTTACATATTTGGATAGTTAGGTCCGCCAGAACCTTCAGGAACAACCCAGTTAATATTCTGCGTTGGATCCTTGATATCGCAAGTTTTACAATGCACACAGTTTTGGGCATTAATTTGCAGTCGTGGATTAGATCCATCTTCATCAGTCAGGAATTCATACACACCCGCTGGACAGAAGCGCTGTTCAGGGCCTGCATATTCTTTGTAATTTACATCTACCGGTACACTGTCATCTTTAAGCGTCAAATGAACCGGTTGATCTTCTTCATGATTGGTCGCCGACAAGAAGACAGATGATGTTTTATCAAAACTGTAAACGCCGTCATATTTCGGATAGTCAATTTTCTTGGAATCTTTTGCCTTTTTAAGGCTCGTATGATCTTCGTGAATTTTGAACGTCCATGGCTCGTTACCACCGAAGATTTTCAGCGACACACCAGTATATAAAGTCCCCGCAAGCAAACCCCATCTAAATGCAGGTTTCGCATTCCGCACTTGATGAAGTTCCTTATGAACCCAGGATGCTTTAAACATATCTGGGTATTCGCTTAGAACTTTGGCCGGGCTTTCCGAATTCTCTTTAAGCGCATTAAACGCAGCTTCGGCAGCCATCATACCGCTTTTCATTGCGGTATGCGTTCCCTTAATTTTAGGCACATTCAAGAAACCTGCGGAACATCCAAGAACTGCGCCGCCTGGAAATACAAGTTCTGGAACAGATTGCAAGCCGCCTTCATTAATAGCGCGTGCGCCATAGGCAACGCGTTTACCGCCTTCCAACATTTCTTTCAACAGTGGGTGTGTTTTGAAACGTTGGAACTCGTCATATGGCGACAGATACGGATTGTCATAATCCAATGCCACAACAAATCCCACGTACGCTTGATTATTCTCAAGATGATATACGAAAGAGCCACCGTATGTATCCGATTTTAATGGCCAACCGAATGTATGGAAAATCTGACCTTCTTGATGTTTCGCAGGATCAAGGTCCCAAATTTCTTTAATACCAATACCAAATGATTGCGGGTCACAATCGTCTCTAAGGTCGAATTTCTCGAACAGAGTTTTCGTCAGTGATCCGCGAACACCTTCAGCAAACATTGTGTATTTGGCATGCAATTCCATACCCGGCTCGTAAGTTGGCTTCTTTTCACCATCTTTGCCAACCCCCATATCGCCTGTCGCCACACCTTTAACACTACCATCTTCATGATAAAGCACTTCGGCGGCGGCAAAACCCGGATAAACTTCTACCCCCAGTTCTTCGGCTTGCTCTGCTAACCAGCGGCAAAGATTTCCAAGGCTAACGATGTAGTTGCCTTCATTGTGTAATTGCTTGGGCAACATGAAATTTGGCAGACGCATCTCGCTGTGAGAGGTCATGAAATAGAATTTTTCAGACTTAACTGGCGTATTTAAAGGGGCACCCTTTTCTTTCCAGTCTGGAATAAGCTCATCCAGCGCCCGTGTCTCGAACACGTTACCAGAAAGAATATGCGCTCCGATCTCGGATCCCTTTTCCAGCACACAAACAGTGAGATCCAAGCCGGCGTCCATGCTGAGTTGCCGTAATTTTATGGCAGCGGAAAGCCCTGAAGGCCCACCTCCAACAATAACGACATCAAATTCCATAGATTCGCGTTCCATATCAAGCCTCTTCTAGCGTCTTATCATTAATCTGGCAGGATCATGCCGCTTCTGATCCAAATCTGTAAAAGCTAAACACCCTGCCGTTCGGTTTTTTTCTTTAGACACTATATTCTTTTTGCGGTGCGTCAATCCTGTTTTGAACAGCAATTGGCAGTTTTCCGCCCTTAAACCTAAAGAAATGAAATCCAGCAATCCTTCATGCCCGTCCTCTTTCTAATATCCCCCTACGGAATATCCTTTTTTTGGGGAGAATTATTTGACTGAGCTAAACCAATGGCTTCAATTTTACGGTAAAGGCCTGTTATGATAGCGTCATGCAAAATGAAGCAAACATAGAGCAAATTCTTGATTTCTACCTGCAAGCAGGTGTAGACGAAGTCATTGGCGATGCCCCGGTCAATCAGTTTGACCGGCCTGCGCCGCCGAAAAAGCCTGCCAATTTGCAACCAAATCAAACCCAAACACCCAAGCCTTCGTCGCGCGCGCCAATAGCAGCGCCGTTAGCCATTGCCAAAAAGCCCTCACAGTCAAGCGAGCAGCACATTAGCGCTGCGACAGATGCCGCAAATTCGGCGATTTCTTTGGATGAGCTGAAAAGTGCCATTGAAAATTTTGAAGGATGCAACCTCAAGTCAATGGCCATGAACACTGTATTTGCGCGAGGTAACCCTGATGCACCTCTTATGGTTATCGACCGGGCACCTTCTGCCGAAGAAGACCGCGCGGGTCAGCCATTTGCCAGTGCATCCGGCACTTTCCTTGCAAAAATGATGAACAGCATTGGCCTCAGCGAGGCTGATGTTTATTTGGCCAGCAGCCTTCCGTGGCGACCTCCCGGAGGGCGAACACCAACACGAGAAGAACAAGCCATATGTCTTCCGTTCATCCTCCGTCATATTGAACTCGCAAGCCCCAAAATTATACTTATTTGCGGCGAAGCGGCTGCATTTATGCTGAATAAAAAAGTGGGAATTAATAAACTCCGGGGCAAGTGGGAAGACCTACCCGCGAATTCTCATATGGTCAGTAGTTTAAGCATTTTTCATCCCACTTTTTTGATGGAACATCCTGCCTCTAAAAAAATGGCGTGGTCTGATCTGCTAAAACTAAAAGCTGCTTTAGCCTCGATTTCGTGATACCAACGGCTCAATATGGTCCAAATCACCCCACTCAACGTCGTTGGTTTTCCCAGTATGTTTTTTAAAAATGGCCTCGCATTGATTACCAAATCCTCCGCCCCACGGCAGTTATTTCCAAGCCTTTCAATGTTCGCTATGATCTTTGTCACGGCCCTTGTTTTGAGCTCTGCCGCCTCTGCCGTTGAGATTCCCAAAATTCTGGATGATAAAGACGCAGGCCTGTACCAGAAAATATTCAATTTGCAGGGAAAAGCCGATTGGCGAGGCGCCGACAAACTTATCAAGAAAATCAGTAACACGCTTTTACTAGGCCACGTGAAATACCAACGATATATGCATCCCAATAAATACCGGGCGCAATATTCTGAATTACATCTGTGGATGAAGCAATATGCAGACCATCCCGGATCACAGAAACTCTATCGTCTTGCCGTCAGTCGGCATAAATCTGACTGGAAAGCGACCCCAAAGTCCAAGAATAGAGGGTATTTAGGCGGCACGGGTCCCGGCCAGCCGTTTTTTTTATCAAGGTCCTATAAAAGTAAACGTAAGCGGTCTGCCCAAACTCGAAATGAAGCGGCTCATGCAAAAAGAGTTGTCCGCCGGTACCTGTATCGTGGTCAACCGACAAAGGCGTCTGAATATCTAGAACAAAAGAAAATCATCAAGCTGCTTGATCGCGTTGAATATGCGCAGCTTCAAGAGAAAACAGCCTTGAGTTTCTTCTTGTATGCCAACGATGCCAAGGCCATCGAATATGCGAAAGCTGCCCTTAAACGGTCCTCCAAATATACCCCTCACGCCAATTGGACAGCAGGTCTTGCTCTGTGGCGCCAAGGAAAATTGGCTGCCGCGGCTAAATATTTTGTGGCTCTGTCCAACGTCAAACGCATAACAGACTGGACAGAAAGCCGGGCAAATTGGTGGGCATCTCGGGCATATTTAAAACTCGGCAAACCTGAGAAAACGTTGGAATATCTGGAACGCGCAACCCAGCAACCCTATACATTCTACGGATTATTAGCCCTTCGCCAATTGGGTGTGCGGAAGCCTTTTGGCTGGAATTTACCTGACTTAAGCAAAGCCAGCATTGCCTCTCTTGCAAAATTGCCTTCTATGCAGCGCGCAATTGCCCTCAGTGAAGCGGGTCAATTTTATCTGGCGGAGCGCGAACTCCGCTCCGCATTTCCAAACACTGACCAGAAACTTGCCCCTATGCTGCTTTCTCTATCTGAACGGTTAGGAGCACCTTCAGTTGCAATGCGCATGGGACTTTACCTGTGGGAAAAGAAAAACAAGATTTGGGACGCAGCTCTGTACCCTCTGCCGTTATGGCAGCCCCGCAATGGCTTCAAGGTAGATCGCGCGTTAATATATGCATTTATGCGCCAGGAATCAGGATTTAACGCCCGCGCAAAAAGCCCTGTGGGCGCAAAAGGCCTCATGCAATTGATGCCCCGAACAGCGAGCTATCTTGCCAAAGATAGCTCATTGCGCAACCGTAAAAATCAGGCCCTTTTCAATCCCTCCTACAATCTGGAGCTGGGCCAAAAATACATATTGTATTTAATGAGAGATAAAACCGTTTCAACCAACTTGTTTCACTTGACCATTGCCTATAATGGTGGCCCTGGGAATC
>CAJXWA010000113.1 GCA_913062525.1 uncultured Alphaproteobacteria bacterium
CGCGGTCTACATAATCTTCAATGCGTTCTTTTTTGACTTGCTCCCCGTTGATATATAAAACGCCATCTTTCATTTGCAGCTTGTCACCTGGCAGGCCGACAATCCGTTTAATGTAATCGATGGGATCACCAACTGGTTTTTTGAACACAGCAACATCACCACGTTCAGGCACAGATCCTAAAATCCGACCAGTGAACGGTCCCGCACTAAAGGGGAAAGAATGCCTGCTGTAGCCGTATGAATATTTGGAAACAAAAAGATAGTCGCCAATTTTCAAAGTGGGCAGCATAGATTCAGATGGGATTTTAAACGGTTCAAACGCAAAAGTTCGAATAACCACGGCAATCAATACCGCGTAGACAACAGTCCGCGCAGTTTCACCGAACCATCCTTCTTCTTTTTTCGCCACTTTTTCTTGCATATTCAATAGCCTAACTATCCTACTTAAACGCACACTTTAACAGTTTTGATGCCGTTTAATAACAAATTCAAATCATTTAATCTCATAAGCTTCGATCATTACAATTGCCTGCGCTTGCGGAGGCTCATCAGTAATGGTCAAATGAATAACAGCTTCCATTCCCTCTGGGGTAATAGATTGAAGCTGCTTTAACGCGCCGCCTGTCAATTTCATTGTTGGCCGACCAGAGGGGAGATTTACCACCCCCATGTCCTTCCAGAAAACACCTTTTCGAAACCCAGTTCCAAGCGCCTTTGAGCAAGCTTCTTTTGCCGCATAGCGTTTGGCATAGGATTCTATTCTATTTAATCTACGATCAGATTTTTTAATTTCAATATCTGTGTAAATTCGTTGGATAAAACGATCACCAAATCTCACAACGGTTTTTTCAATCCGTCTGATATCAATAATGTCGTTTCCCAGTCCAATTATCATTATGCAAGCTCTGCCCGCGCCTTGTCCATAAGGTCTCGCATTTCCCGTATAGCCGTATCAAGACCAACGAAAATAGCTTCCCCAATAAGGAAATGCCCGATATTCAGCTCCACAATATTGGGAATCTTCGCAATTGGCGCAACTGTATCATAAGTCAGTCCATGTCCCGCATGGCATTCTAATCCATACTCATCAGCGACGGCAGCGGCCGCTAAAATCCGATCCAATTCTCTCTGGCGAAGATCTCCGCTTACAACGTCACAATATGGCCCCACATGGAGTTCAACAATATCAGCGCCCAACCGCTTGGCCGCCTCCATTTGCTTCAAATCGGGTTCAATAAATAATGACACCCGAATATCATTACCCCGAAGCGCATCAATATAACTTTTCAGCATGTTATGACCGCCAGCGGCATCCAAGCCACCTTCGGTTGTCCGCTCTTCACGTTTTTCTGGCACCAAGCAGGCTGCATGCGGTGAATGTTTCAACGCGATGTCAAGCATCTCATCGGTTGCTGCCATCTCAAAATTAAGGGGGATGGTCAGGTTTTCCGCAAGCAGTTCAATATCTTTATCTGCAATGTGCCGGCGATCTTCTCGCAAATGTGCAGTAATACCATCAGCACCTGCAGCTTCAGCCATTTGGGCTGCCCGCAAGGGATCAGGATGCACCCCACCCCGAGCGTTCCGGATGGTTGCTACATGATCGATATTCACACCAAGTCGCAAATGTTTCATTCCGCGTCCTCGTTTTTAAACGCTTCAAAATCTAATGATGCCGCTTGTGCTGAATTTGCGTAACGGGCTGCAAGTAAAGCATCGGCTCTCTTCATATGAAATCTACGGATAAGAATGTTCAGGGGATAGAAAAAAATCACCCAAACCAGAAGAAATATTGGTAACGAGCCAATTAACATAGGGAAAATAACAGTCGAAAACACATCGGCAACACTTTGCCAGCCATTTTCAATGAGATTATGGAAAAATGTCTCCATGGTGCCTGCAGAAAATGCACCGTTATCGTTTTCCTTCAAACCAAGCATCCAATAACCCAAGTGATAGGTTGCGGTCCAGATAAAGGGAAACGTCCACGGGTTTCCAACGGCGGTTCCAATGGCTGATGCTAGGATGTTCGCCCTGAAAGCCCACGCAAGCAAACCGCCCAGAATAAAATGAAATCCAACGAACGGCATAAAGGATACAGCTGCACCAAACGCAAAGCCGCCGGCCAGAGAATAAGGAGTTCCTGGAAGCCGAGCCAGCCGGTATCCAAGGTATCGAGTTGATCGCCCGAAACCGATTGAAGGCCAGAAAAAATCCACCACCCTGCGAAGTATGCCGGGCTTTTCTCTACGTTGAAACATCCAGGATCACTTTTCTATTTTAAATTTCGACTACCCGGTTTTATTGCAGGAATGGCGGCAAGCTCTGGTGGCAGATCATCTTCTGCATAAACCTTTACGTCCATTTGCATCAAAGAAAACAATGGTACGCCTACATCTGCAGTACCGTTAGAGCGATCGATCAGGCATGTGGCGCCAACAACTTCCCCGCCTGCCCGATTAATAACGTCAATACATTCCCGGCTCGACTTGCCCGTTGTCACTATATCTTCAGACATAATCACCCGCGCGCCCTTTGGCAATTCAAAGCCGCGGCGGAAAGCAAACTCTCCCTCAACGCGTTCTGTGAACATACCCGGTACGCCTAGCTGACGAGCCATTTCATATCCAACCACAACACCGCCCATTGCCGGTGCGACAACAATGTCGACAGTCCCGTCGCCGAGGGCCGCGATAACTTTATCCGCAAGCGTTCTGCACAAAAGAGCCGACCGTTCAGGGTGCATCAAAACCTTAGCGCATTGAAGATACCTGCTGGAATGCAGGCCTGAACTCAGTAAAAAATGACCTTCAAGAAGAGCATCTGTTTCACGGAAATGGGTTAAAATTTCATCGGGTGTCATCACAAAAATTCTTTCTTATCCACTTGCTCGTTCAACGGAACTGATTACAGGGTCTGCGCGCAAGGCGGCAATTATATTGGTCAAATGTTTAACATCACGCACTTCAATATCAACACGCATTTCGAAAAAATCCTGACTTCGATTTGAAATCACCAGATTATTTATGTTGCCGTTATTGGCCGCAATGGTCGATGTAATGCTCGACAAAGCACCCGGCTCGTTGGCCATGACGACGCTAATACGGCCCACCTGCATATTGGCTTCTTGTGTATTGGTATCCCACGAAACATCAAGCCAGCGTTCAGGGACTTCTGCAAACTGTTCCAACGTATCACAATCGATGGTGTGGATCGTCACTCCGCGCCCTGTGGTGACAATACCAACAATTCGGTCGCCGGGTAAAGGATGGCAACAACCGGCAAAATGCATTGCCATACCGGGAATAAGACCTCGTATGGGAATGGCGTGATCGTGTTTTTTCTT
The DNA here is from genome assembly GCA_913062525.1 of uncultured Alphaproteobacteria bacterium. Lineage (GTDB taxonomy): Bacteria > Pseudomonadota > Alphaproteobacteria > Sneathiellales > Sneathiellaceae > Sneathiella. Next base: position 3,347 of record CAJXWA010000113.1, read on the forward strand.
CCCGGCAGATTTAGATTTACTGATAGGGACAACGTTGTCTTTATCAGTTTTGGTTTTCTCTCCCGGAAATACTATTTCAAGGAGTTTACGTCCTGTATAAGTACCGTCACCAAGTGAATAATAGACATCATCCACATTTTCCAAATCCCAAACCTTGATGACCGGAGACAACGCTTTTTCAGCGAATGCCTTTCCGTGCATACGGAAGGTTTTTTCCGCTATGGACTTGCCAAGTTCTATATACTGATCACGTTGCTGCTGGCGAATAAATCGGCGTATGGCAGATCGTGCTTTTCCGCTAACAACAAAATTCTCCCACGTGGGTGATGGTGTTTGGTTTTTTGAGCGCAGAATTTCGATTTGGTCGCCGTTTTTCAACACCGTGCGAAGCGGCGCCATTCGGCCGTTCACTTTCGAGCCGACGCATGTGTCTCCAACTCGCGTATGAACCGCATAGGCAAAATCGACGGGGCTGCTACCGGCGGGCAATGAAATCAAATCGCCTTTTGGAGAAAAACAGAACACCTGATCTTGATACATATTGAGTTTTGTATGCTCAAGAAATTCATCAGGATCGGAGGCGTCTTCCAGAATTTCCAGCAATTCCCGAAGCCATCGATATTGTTGGCTATCGCTAAGAGGTGCGCCGATCTGTTGTTTATATTGCCAATGAGCCGCCACACCAAATTCGTTGGTTTCATGCATTTCAACGGTCTTGATCTGAACCTCAATGCGCTGACGTTCGGGACCAATGATGGTTGTATGAAGTGATTTGTAATTGTTTCGTTTTGGCGTCGAAATGTAATCTTTAAAACGACCTGGAACCATTGAATACTTCGCATGCAGGTTACCCAGCACGTGATAGCACTGCTCTACGTCTGCAACGACTACCCTAAACGCAATAATATCGGACAGTTGTTCAAAGGTGACGTTTTTCTGTTCCATCTTGCGCCAGATAGAATAAGGCCGTTTTTCCCGACCCGAAACTTCAACGTCTAAACCACTTGCAGCAAGTTCGTCCGTCAGGCCGCCGACGATCTTGGAGACAATATCTTCACCTTCTGCTCGTAAATATTCCAACCGCCGCAAGATCGATTTACGCGCCTCACCGTTCAGTTCGACAAAGGCTAAGTCTTCCAGCTCATCACGGAAACTTTGGATACCAATACGCTCGGCAAGCGGTGCATAGATTTCCATGGTTTCAGTTGCAATGCGTTTGCGTTTTTCAGGCTTATCAATGAAATGGAGCGTGCGCATATTGTGCAAGCGGTCGGCCAGCTTCACCAAGAGAACCCGAATGTCGTTGGACATCGCCAATAGTAATTTTGAGAAATTCTCAGCTTGTTTGGTGCGGTCTGATTGCAGTTCAAGCTGTGAGAGTTTGGTAACGCCATCCACAAGAACCGCAATTTCAGGGCCGAAATTCAGTTCTATTTCATCCTTACTCGCAACAGTATCTTCAATGGTATCGTGCAGCAAGGCAGTGATAATCGTTGCTGTATCGAGCTTAAGCTCAGTTAAGATACCGGCAACTTCAATGGGATGTGAAAAATAGGGGTCTCCGGAAGCTCGAACCTGGCTGCCGTGTGTTTTAATAGTAAAAACATATGCGCGATTTAACAGATCCTCATCAGCGTGAGGGTCATAACTTAATACGCGTTCTACAAGTTCGACTTGTCGTAACATTCAATGATCCGAGGCCAGGCTCCTAATAGGTTGCCAGTCTAGTATATACAAAAATGGGGACACCAGCACATTAAAAGCGCCAGTGTGCCCCGATTTTAAAACGCATTAAGAGTTTTAAGCGAAAGGATCTTCTGAAGGGGCCGCAGCAGCTTCGGGAGCATCAGCCGCAGGGGCTGCAGCTTCACTTGCGCCAACTTCGCTGGCAGTGAACGTTTCTGCTGGTTCTTCCTCTTGAACAACACCGGCCCACTCTGTGCTTGAGCTCATGAGCGCTGCCATGTTGTCTTCTTCTGGCTCATCAACTTCAACTCGGCGCTGCAAACCACCGATCAAGTTGTTTTTCAATTCACCAAGGTCGATGGTGTTTTCGCCAATCTCACGCAATGAAACGACAGGATTTTTGTCGTTATCGCGATCAATTGTCAACATTGATCCAGCGGCTATAGCCCGTGCACGACGGGCAGCCAACAAAACCAGTTCAAACCGGTTAGGAATTCTTTGAACGCAATCTTCAACGGTGACGCGAGCCATTAACAACACTCCAATTGTCTGTGATTAGCCTATCTAGATATTCGTTTGCGCCCCAATAAGCAAGTTAAACAAAGCATTTTTTTCAGTAATTGGCATTTTTTTCGTTATTTTTGCCAAAATGAACTTGTATCAAGCGTTTGAATCGATTTCAAAGGCTTGACTATTCCCCAATTTCTCTAACATTTCTCCTGCTGTCAGCCGCGTAACGGGGTGTCGCCACGCAGGTAAAATTTCTTCAATGGGAGCCAAAACAAACGTTCTCTCTTGTATATGTGGATGCGGAATAACGTGCCCTGCTGTTTGATCCCTGTTTTCGCTGATCAAATCGTCATGACACAACAAATCAAGGTCAAGGACCCTTGCCTCCCACTTTACATCCCGGACGCGACCGAATATCTCTTCGATTGCGTGAAGCTTTTTCAACAGCTCCTCTGCGCCCAAATCACTTTTAACGGCGATCACCGCATTCACAAACCAAGGTTGGTCTGAAATGGGAACCGGCGCCGTTTTGTACCAACTAGATTGATGCGTAATCGTCAATCCACATTTCTCAATTTCTTGAATAGCCACAGTCAAGCTGTTTAGCGGGGCGCCGTGTATTGGGTGCTCAAGATTTGCCCCAAGTGCAATCAGTTTCATTTAATTTTCAAGCCCTCTGCCGCTAAATAGTTGAATGAATGCCCTATATAACTAATTAAAGATTGCTGGCATTCAAACAATTAATTTGCTATGAACATCTCTAATAAACAACAACAATATCACCAAACGGTTGGAACATTTAATGACTTTTTATCCTGAAGAAAGAATTGCTCTTTTTATTGATGGCGCAAACTTATATGCCTCTGCTCGCGCCTTAAATGTCGAAATCGATTATAAAAAACTTCTAACTGAATTTTCCGCTAAGGGCCGTATTGTCCGGGCATTTTATTACACGGCCTTGATCGAGGAACAAGACTACTCCCCTATTCGGCCCTTGGTCGATTGGCTTGACTACAACGGCTACACCATGGTGACAAAACCCGCCAAGGAATTTACAGATCCATCGGGGCGACGGAAAATCAAAGGCAACATGGACATTGAACTTGCCATCGATATGTTGGAGTTGAGCGAGCATATTGACCACGCGGTCCTATTTTCAGGAGATGGCGACTTTAGACGTTTAGTCGAAGCCGTTCAAAGGAGAGGTGTTCGTGTAACTGTCATCAGTTCAGTAAAGACCAGTCCGCCAATGATCGCGGACGAACTTCGCAGGCAAGCAGATTTCTTCCTAGACCTAAATAATATGAATTCGGTCGTTAGTAGATCAACATCTCAAAAAGACCATAACGAGGGACCTGATAAGGAAGATTATGACGATTTGGATGACGTCGAACAATCAGCCTGAAGAATTAGTAGAAATCGGCCTCATTGAAATAAATATAAATATGGGGCTTTGAGTTCCGCAGAATATTGTGGATGTAGTTGAGACAATCATCTCACCAATTCAGCCACAAATGAGCTGTGTTTAACCAGTATTTCTTCTTCAAAATTTCTAAAAATTTATTAAATATTAATATTTTCGCCTTTTCCTAATATAGTTATACATACCCTGCAATTTAATTTGGCTATTTATTCCTAGCCAAATCCCTTGGACGGGAGCAGATATAGTGACAAGAAAGCTAGTCATATTTAATGACCATAGTTGGTCCGCATCGCAATATAGGAGTAAACATCGGCCGGTATTCGGCAATGCTACTCTTGCTGAAAGGTGCCTTCTACCACATGCAAAACATGGCACACGCCAAATTTCACTTCTTCAGAATGACCATCAAGAAAATTGGTCATTACTAAAACTCATCAATCAGACTTTCGGCACAGGAATTCGAGATGAAATAACGGAAGCCTATCATTTTCTCGCTCATCATTACATGCCGGGCGATGAAATTTATCTCATTGGTGCTGGCCGGGGTGGACATTCCCTTCAATGTCTTGCTGAAATGATTAGCATTTCAGGATTACTTCAAGTTGAGTCTCTAAATAATTTAAATAAAGCCTATATTTATAGCCATTTAGCTGGTGCAGCCAGACGCGGCCCAGCAGGGCAATCTCTTCGAAAAAGCTTTAAATCGCGCAAAGTTCCTATTCGTTTTCTTGGTTGTTGGGACAGTGTCGGTGGAGGTGGTGTCCCTACCCGTGGACTGCGATCACTATCGGCCTTATGGAGCGAATATCTTTCGGAAAACGTAAGTACCAATGTTCAGTCAGCCTATCAAGCATTGGCGCTTGATGAGATGAACCCATCCCGTACTCCTAATATTTGGACTGGCGTGAAATCAGAAATTTTCAAGCGGCTAGAACAAGTCTGGTTTGCAGGTACCCACGAAAACATCACTGGGGGCCAACGTGACAGCAGACTTTCTGATGTCGCCTTTCGCTGGTTAATCAATAAAGCCTCCGAAGAAGGTCTTGAATTTGATCCCGATAAAATTGATGATTTAAGCACACCTGATTCCATGGGATGCGTTGCGGAAACTACTAAACTGGATAATCTCACACAGAAACTTGGGATAAAATCACAGTTTCGAAAAGTTGGCAAAGCGGATACTCATTTATCCCGCAATCAAATTCCAGGAACAGAAAAAGTTCATTATTCTGTCATCGAAAAAGCATTAAAAGATACCAGTTATTCACCCAAAGCTTATGACATCCTTCCTCCCGGCGCCATTGGGATAGCTCTCGACCGCGATGCTATCCACAAATCAAATCGCAAGTTTGATCGCGTACAAGTCAATTGCCCTGCGACGTTACTTGTAAACCAAAGCCGTTATAACGGTAATGTCATTGATTTTTGTGAAGGCGGCGCGCGCATATGGATGCATTTGGAAATAGAAGTCGGTACGCCTATAACATTGCGCTCATCCGTGTTGATGGATGAAGCCCATGACGGGCACATTGTGTGGGCTAAAGATCAATCTGTGGGCGTTTCATTTCAACAAGAACTCGATTTATCACAGATCCACATACCAGAGGGATATGCGATGCAATAACGCTTAACGGCTGTCGTTCTTTAAAAGGCGTTGTTTCTCACGTCCCCAATCGCGTTCTTTGTCCGATTGACGTTTGTCGTGTTGCTTCTTACCAGCAGCTAGACCAATTTTCACCTTCACCTTACCCTTTTCGTTAAAATACAACGAAAGTGGGACAAGTGTTTTACCGGCGCGCTGAAGCAATGCCTCAAGTTTCGCCAATTCCTTTTTGTGCATCAATAACTGGCGTGGGCGCGTGGGTTCGTGATTGTTCCGATTGCCAAAGCCATATTCAGCAATATGGGCGTTTACCAGATACAAACCACCATTTTCAAAAGACGCATAGGATTCCTGAATATTGCCGCCGCCAGCACGGAGGCTTTTCACCTCTGTGCCGACAAGCATAATTCCGGCTTCATAATCATTTTCAATGAAGTAATTATGACGCGCTTTTCTATTTTCAGCGATTGTTTTACTAGTCATCGGTAATCCGTTTCAGGTCGCTTAGTCCAGTATGCCTGCGTGCTGCATGGCCGCTCTGACTTCTGCCTTCACACTTTCAGGCGCATTAACCAGTGGCAAGCGAACGTCTTCCTTACACATGCCAAGTAGAGACAATGCATATTTTGCAGGAGCTGGGCTCGCATACAAGAACAGTGCCCGGTGAAGCGGCATTAAGCGGTCTTGCAGTTCAAGCGCTTTCGCACCGTCGCCGGAAAGACTTGCTTCTTGCATTTGCGAGAGCAACGCAGGCGCCACGTTTGACGCCACTGAAATACAGCCGTTACCGCCATGAGCATTAAAGCCAATAGCTGTCGCATCTTCACCTGAGATCTGATTGAAATCAGTACCACAATGAAGCCGTTGCAAAGATACACGTCCAACATCACCAGTTGCGTCTTTTACGCCGACAATGTTTTTCAATTTCGACAACGCGCCCATAGTCTCAGGCGACATATCAACAATACTCCGGCCCGGAATGTTGTAAATGTAAATGGGGATATCAACTGCATTATTGATCGCCTCATAATGCGCGTACATGCCTTCTTGCGTTGGCTTGTTATAATAAGGCATCGCCACAAGGACAGCATCAGCACCAGCTTTTTGTGCTTGCTCGCTCAAGCGAATGGCTTCAAGCGTATTATTTGATCCGGCTCCCGCCATAACAGGAACGCGACCGTCAGCAGCTTCAATGCAAAGCTCAACAACACGGTCGTGTTCAGGGTGGCTCAAAGTTGGGCTCTCCCCTGTTGTACCGACAGGTACCAACCCCTTAGTTCCGGATTTTATCTGCCAGTCCACGAAAGATTGGAACGCCTTCTCATCCACACTCTCACCTAGAAAGGGAGTTATAAGTGCGGTGATTGATCCTCTAAACATGACAGTATCCTTAATATTTTTTAAATTGGTTTTCCTAGATTCCGGCGGTCTATAACCATTAATCTTTCCAAAAAGCCGGAAGAATGACTTATATGCAGTCAGGTACACTTGGCAAGGTGTAACTTCACAGTTGGACGCAAGTTTGTCACTTTAAGGGTAAATAGGAACGATTAAGAACATTAAAAGGGGTCTAATCAGGTTCTTGTAAGAGCCAATACAAGCCCAAAACAGATTTCGAAAAATCGAAATGTTTCTCGCAACAAAACTTGATCCGCGCTGTAAACCGTTTATCTTACTTTGGCATCAACTCGCCAAAGGATATAATGTGACTAAAGCTGCCCAATCCCCTGCGACTATTCATCTTAAAGATTATACCGCGCCTGCATTTACCATCACCGATGTTTACCTCACCGTAGAACTTGGCGAGGACGTGACTTTAGTAACATCCGTCTTGCAATTTAAGCGGCAACAAACTGATACAGATCAGGTAAGATTGCACGGTGAAGATTTGAAACTGGTCAGTCTTACAACGGGCGGAACAGTCATTGGAAAGAAAGACTACACACAGTCTAGTAAGGAACTTAGCTTCCTTGCCCCTTCAAACGAGTTTGAAGTTGTAGTTGTCACAGAAATCAAACCTCAAGAAAACACAGCATTAGAGGGTTTGTATAAATCCAGTGGGAATTTCTGCACGCAATGTGAAGCCGAAGGCTTCCGAAAAATCACCTATTTCCTTGATCGACCCGATGTTATGGCGAAATACACTACTAAGATCATTGGCGATGGCGACAAATACCCGGTGATGTTATCCAACGGAAATTTGGTGGATAATGGAAAGTTAGATGACGGTCGGATGTTCAATACATGGTTTGATCCCCACCCAAAGCCAGCCTACCTCTTTGCCCTTGTTGCGGGTGACCTTGCTTGTGTTGAAGATCTCTTCACCACGATAAGCGGGCGCGACGTCAAATTGCAGATTTTCATTGAACATGGGAACGAAGACAAATGTGCCCATGCCATGACATCATTGAAAAAATCCATGAAGTGGGATGAGGAAGTGTATGGCCGTGAGTACGATTTAAATATATTTAATATTGTGGCGGTGGATGACTTTAATATGGGGGCCATGGAAAACAAGAGCCTGAATATTTTTAATACCAAATGTGTACTTGCCAAGGCTGAAACGGCAACAGACACGGACTTTTCATTCGTTGAAGCGGTGGTGGCCCACGAATACTTTCATAACTGGACCGGAAACCGTGTCACATGTCGCGATTGGTTTCAATTAAGTTTAAAAGAAGGGCTTACGGTTTTTAGGGATCATGAGTTTTCTGCTGACATGGGAAGTCGAGCGGTAACCCGTATCAGCGATGTGCGCACATTACGCCAACATCAATTTGCCGAAGATAGCGGCCCAATGGCCCATCCTGTTCGTCCTGAATCTTATATTGAGATTAACAATTTCTATACGATGACAGTATATGAAAAAGGATCAGAAGTGATCCGTATGATGCACCGGATATTGGGACCGG
>CAJXWA010000114.1 GCA_913062525.1 uncultured Alphaproteobacteria bacterium
CTTTGCATTTTGGGCTGATCATCAAGATGAACTGAACGAAAAATTTAGCGCTTGGTTAGCTAAATAAGACACGGGCCGGACATGAGTAATTCATGTCCGGCCTTTTTTTTAATTTGTTTTCTGAATTTTTCGAATTGACGTATTAGGAGACCAGACGTGAGCGAACAAGTTATGGCAGCCACGCCAACTGCAGTTCTTGCAGCGGACGGAACACCGCTGAAGCAGCGACTGCAAAAAACACTCCGTCGGCGCAAACTGATTGCGGCGGGATTGGTTCTTCCTTTAGGTGCATTCGTTTTTGTTACTTTTCTTTTTCCAATATTTTTGATGCTTTTCAGAAGTGTGGAAAATCCAATTATTCATGACAATATGCCCCAAACTGTGGCAGCTCTTGAGTTATGGGATGGTAAGGACGTTCCTGAAGAGGCAGCCTTTGCAGCCTTGGTAAGGGATATGGTTACGGCCCGCCAGGCTAAAACAATTGGCCGGGTTGCCACCCGCATGAACTTTGAAATGAGTGGCGTGAGAAGCGTCATTACATCAAGCGCTCGTAAAGCCAAAAAGATGGAAGCGCCCTTCAAAGATGCGCTCATCAAAGCGAACCCCATGTGGGGCGAACGGGATATCTGGGTTACTTTTAAACGACTGGGCAACAATTACACAGCAACTCAGTATCTGGCCGCTGTTGATATGCGCTATGATTCAGATAACAACATTGTTCGCCAGGAAGAAGACCGTCAGATTTATGTGACAATTTTCGGTCGAACTCTATGGATCAGCTTAGCTGTATCCCTTCTGTGCCTAGTGCTTGGCTATCCTGTGGCTTATCTGCTGGCAACCTTGCCTGCAAAATATTCCAATCTATTGATGATAATGGTTTTACTGCCCTTCTGGACATCGTTGCTCGTACGGACAACTTCGTGGATCGTGTTGTTGCAAACCAACGGGGTGATAAACGAGTTACTGGTTTGGGCACATATTGTTGGTGACGATAACCGGCTTCAGATGATGTATAATCAGACGGGTACGGTCATCGCTATGACCCATATTTTGCTACCCTTTATGATACTACCCTTATTCTCAGTCATGAAAACTATTCCGCCCAGTTACATGCGCGCGGCATTGTCGATGGGTGCAAATCCGGTTCGGGCTTTCGTCAAAGTTTACGCACCGCAAACTGTTCCAGGAATAGGAGCCGGCTCACTGTTGGTATTTATTCTTTCAGTTGGGTATTACATTACGCCGGCATTGGTTGGTGGACGAACAGGACAAATGATTTCCAATTTCATCGCATTCCATATGCAGAAATCATTGAACTGGGGACTAGCGGCTGCACTTGGTGGTCTATTGTTGGTCGGCGTTATGATCCTGTACTGGGCATATACGAAGATCGTCGGTGTTGATAACATGAAGTTGGGATAAAAACGATGTTACCTAGTTATGCAGGACCACTTGAGACAACTTGGTATTATGGCTTTAGAGTCATTTGCGGTCTAATTCTCCTATTTCTAATAGCTCCTATTCTTGTGGTTATCCCACTCTCGTTTAATGCCGAACCTTATTTCAGCTTTACAGAGGGTATGTTGACCTTTGACCCCGACGCTTTTTCCATGCGTTGGTACGAGGATATACTTAACAATAAGCAGTGGATCCATTCTGCGAAAAACAGCGTTATTATTGCTTTTTTTGCAACCATTATGGCCACTACTTTGGGAACGCTAGCTGCGCTTGGCTTGAGCCGGCCTGAAATGCCCTACCGCGGGGCGATTATGGGCTTGCTCATTTCGCCAATGATCGTACCGCTGATTATTTCTGGCGCCGGTATGTATTTCTTCTATTCAAAAATTGGATTGGCGCAAACGATGACCGGTATGGTGTTGGCACATGCTGCACTGGGCACTCCGTTCGTGGTGATTACTGTCACGGCCACCTTGACCGGGTTTGATCAAAGTCTTATTCGGGCCGCCAATAATCTAGGGGCGACGCCAACTTATGCATTTTTCAAAGTGACCATGCCATTGATTATGCCGGGTATGATTTCAGGTAGCTTATTTGCGTTTATCACTTCGTTTGATGAAGTTGTTGTGGCGCTATTCTTGTCTGGATTTGAACAACGAACCATTCCGCGTCAAATGTGGGCGGGTATTCGCGAGCAAATTAGTCCGACTATCCTTGCGGTTGCGACTATTCTAGTGATGATTTCCATAGCACTTTTGGCGACACTGGAACTCCTGAGAAGGCGAAATGAACGGCTGCGCGGGATTTCTTAATCCGCGCGTTCTGTGTATGTAGGACAATCTGGAGGTTGGAATGGCGGAAGCAGATTTCCAAGTCAGTGAATATGAAGATCGGCTAGATTGTTTTCAAAAAGGCATGCACAGTCTTGGCGTAGATGCCGTCCTTTTTACCAGTGAAGCGGAAATGCGGTATTTTACCGGATTCCGCACTCTGTTTTGGCAAAGCCCAACTCGGCCCTGGTTTCTAGTGGTTCCTGCCATCGGCAAACCCATTGCGATCATCCCTGAAATTGGGGTGGCACTGATGGAGACCACCTGGATCGACGATATCCGGAGCTGGGCGTCCCCTCACGTGAATGATGATGGCGTCTCGTTGGTAACGGATGCGTTGCAAGGGTTATCCCGCATCGGAATGATGATGGGGCGCGAAAGTTATTTGCGCATGCCGCTCATGGATTTTCAAAAAATCCAAAACCAATTGAAGCAAGCAGATTTTGTCGACATAACGCCCCTCATTCAATCGGTTCGCATGGTTAAGTCGGCGGCAGAGATTGAAAAAATATCTGAGATTTGTACGATCGCATCTAGGAGTTTTGATCAAGCATCGGATCTCTTTTATGAAGGGAAAGCTCTGAAGGATTGCTTCTCGTCTTTCAAGATCGACTTGCTGAAACAAGGGGCCGATGACGTTCCCTATTTGGTCGGCGGTGCAGGGCAGGGCGGTTACGGTGATGTCATTTCACCGCCAAGTATGAAGCCACTGGCAAAAGGCGATATTCTTATGCTGGATACCGGGGCAACGCTCGCTGGATATTTTTGTGATTTTGATCGTAACTTTGCCATTGGAAGCGCCGATGACGGATCGAAATATACCTACGAGAAATTATTTAAGGCAACTGAAGCGGCGATCCAAATGGCCAGACCCGGCGTGACATGCCGGGAGATATTTACAGCCATGAGCGAGGTCGTCGGTGAAGTTGGGGGGAGCGTGGGCCGTTTTGGTCACGGACTTGGAATGCAGCTGACAGAAGCCCCCTCGTTTATTTCTTTTGATGAAACTGTGCTGAAAGAGAATATGGTCCTTACGTTGGAGCCGAGCATGATGATCGGAGCTGACAAGATGATGGTCCATGAAGAAAATATTTTGATCACGAATGGCGGTGCGCAGTTCCTGACGAAGCGCGCCGCACCCGAACTTCCCATATTGTAGGATATGCCGATGAAACTACCTTTCGTCCTTGATGAAGGCGCTTCTGCAAAGGCTGCAATTGGCGTCATCGTTCTGCAAAATGATGAAACACTGGAATCTGAAGTCAGCCCGGCGATCCAAAGAAGCGGGGCAGCGCTCTATCATTCGCGTATCCCTTGTGCCCGGGAAGTAACAGCGGAAACGTTAGCGCAGATGGCGGCAGATCTTCCATATGCTGCCTCATTACTCCCCTCGGCTTGTGAGATGGATGTGGTGGGTTACGCTTGTACGTCTGGGGCAACGGTTATTGGGCCAGAAAAAATTGCCGCAGCGATCCATCAACATCACCCAAACGCGAAAACAACAGACCCAATAACAGCCGTTACGGCTGCTTGTCGTCATCTGGGAGCCAAAAGGCTGGGATTTGTAACTCCGTATGTGGCTGAAGTTTCGGCAGCAATGCAGGCGTTGCTTGAGAAAAGCGGCTTCACGATTTCTGCTTTCGGCTCGTTTGAGCAAAGTGAGGAAGCTGTCGTTGCCCGAATAACGCATCAATCAACTTATGACGCCATTTGCCAGGTGGGAGAGTTGGATGGGGTGGACGTAGTGTTTGCCTCTTGCACAAACTTGCGCAGCTTTGACGTGATTGAACGCGCAGAGGCGACGATGGGCAAACCCGTTATCACAAGCAATCAAGCGCTAGCATGGCATATGCTCCGCCTTGCAGGACTTCCAACCCTATCAATGGGCCCAGGGCGATTATTTAGAACATCTGGCGAATAACTAATACCGCGCATGTTTCGAGATTACTGATACCGATTTGGTATTATTCTATGGATGACCCCCGCATCAAGTAGCTCTTGAGAGCTTGGAAACCAAATGCTGTCCTTGGTTGCGCTAAACGCTTTTTCTAGAAAAGATCTATCAATGTTCTGGGATGCATAAAAATCCAAGTCGATTTTTTGTTCAGCTTCCGGATCAATATAGGGCGTCTTCATGCGAGAATTCAGTGAAAATTGGTGAAAACCTAATTTGGCGTCAGCTCCTAATGTGCGGGTAGTCCCCGCAATAAACGCGGTTGCGCAGGCCGATTTACAAGTCTCAAACACATAAGTATTGAGGTTGTTTTTCTGGATCAGGCGCGCAACGCCGCGGCTTTCTGTTATTCGCCCGCCATTGCTGCTGAGGACAATACCTTCAATTTGGGGGTTTTGGAGAAGAAGTGCGGTCATCTTTTTCGTCACTCCAATTTTGAAATCTCCCTTCATTTCAATCCAGGTATCGTTTGGCGTGATGTTGAGCGTATAGTTTTTCAAGAGAGGTGCGCGCTGTTTCAATTTATTCATTTGAAGGGCGCTTGGTTCTTCAAAAAGCGCTTGATAAGCCCCAAGGACGAAAATAATTGTAATGAATAAACTGATAGCCAATCCCAATTGCACCATTAAGACTGTGATATAAGGCCAGCGCTCGGCAATGAGACGATCACAGGTTTTAATCACACCTCTAGCCTGCCAAATATAGACAATTAGATGAAAGACGATGAAGAATAACGTGGTTTGGATGACAGCGGAAGTCGTCTGAAGTGTGAAAGGGGGATGGGTGAATTGTTCGACGTAAAGGATGACGAGACGGAATAACACCAGATTGATCCAAAATGACCAAAACAATGAAAATTTACCCTGCCAGTGATCTCGAATGAAATTCATTTTCCCTCATGGAGGTTTAGAAAGTTGAGTTTGAGCTTATCAGCATGTTGGGAAAAAGTAAGGATACAAAGTTATCAAAATGAGGCGCTGTCACATTCAGTTTACATGAATAATGTAAGGCGAACAGAAGCCCATGTGCTTAGGGCATCTACTCCAATTGTCCCCGTAATTTTTGACAAGATTTTTGCAGCAACTGTAAGGCCGTGTCCCGCTTGCTTTGGGTAAATCGGTGAACCGGGCCGGAGACGACGAGGGCACCGTAAAATTTACCGGAGCTTCCGATTAAGGCATTGGCAACTGATGCCACATCTGGATCACGTTCCCCAACTGAGATGGACCAGCCGCATTCCCTTATGCCATCACACCCTTCCCAAGTATCACCGCGGTATGCGCGTAGCAATCGAGCACTCGCACCGCTATTGAGCGGGAGTTGCTCGCCTTGTTCTAAGTGTAATCTTATGCGGTGTTTTGAATTTACCTGAAGCTGGCAAACCCGTAAATCCCCGCGCAGGATAATAAAGGAGGATGACTCTTCTGTTTTATCAGAGAGATCCTGTAAATAGGGCATGATTTCATTTTCAACAGAATGAGAAGACTTGTAAATTGCGCCGAGGCGACCAACGGCCGATCCTAAGGTGTAGGTCTTGTCAGTCTCACGTTTTAAATAGCCGTAGGCTATCAAAGACTCCGTTAGTCTGAGGACAGTGCTTTTATAATAGCCGGTTTCCTTGGAAATGTCGGTCAACGTAAGAGACGTCCGTTGAGGGTCGAAACAATCGAGGACTGTTAAGGCACGCTCAACCGACCCTATTTTCTTTTCAACCATACTCACCTCTGGCAATAGTCCTACTTTTGAAGACTGGACAATATTTAGACAATTCTGCTATCATTAATAAAGTTCTGTCAAGCAGAACTCTATGCCTTGCGAACAATAAAAAATATTTAGGGAGAAAAAGGGTGAAAATGAAATTGATTGGCGCTTTGGGCGCTGCTTGTCTTGCGATGTCAACCGCCGCCGCTTTTGCTGAAACAACAATTCGGGTGACTTTGCAATTGCCAGAAACTCATTCCTTGGGTCAAAACTGGAATGCGTTTAAAGATATTATTGAAAAAGAATCCAATGGTGAGTTGAAGTTACAACTCTTCCCGTCAGCTCAGCTTTATAAAGATAAACAAGTCCCGGAAGCTGTTGGCTCTGGTGCAATCGAAGCCGGTTCAGCGTTCTTGGGACGTTTTGCAGGTTCTGTTCCAGCTGTGGAAATTGTAAATCTTCCGTTCTTCTTCCGCGATGAGGCCCATTTGCGGGCAGCTGCGGCTAATGGCTCGTCCATGCGGAATATCTTGGATGATGCGGTTTTGAAAGAAACAGGCGCAAAAGTCCTTTGGTGGCAAGCATATGGCCGTAACGTATATTTGAATAATGACGCGCCTATTCGGGTTCCAAGTGATTTGAACGGCAAGAAAGTTCGGACTTACGGTAAAGTTCTAGGTTGGACCGTTGAAGCCCTTGGCGGCGCACCGACGCTGATGTCTGGCTCAAAACAGTTCCTCGCCTATCAACAAGGTGCCGTTGATATCGGAATGACTGGCACGTCTGGTGTTAAAAGCCGTAAGCTTTACGAAGTCATGAAAAACATGACAGCGAGCTATGACAGCGCCATTGAGTTTGTTGCCGTTATGAATAATGATTTTTTCAATTCTTTGTCGAAGAAAAATCAGATGATCATCACCAAAGCAGCAGCCACTGTTGAAAAACAGCTTCGCGAAGAAGTTTATTCTGGTGAAGCGGCAATGGTTGAAGAGCTCCGGGCTAACATCAATGTTGTTGAGTTGAGCGCTGATGAGCGGGCCATGTGGGTAGATGCGACAAAATCTGTTATTGAGAAATTCGTAACAGAAGCAGGCCCTGTTGCTAAAGAAGCAATTCAAGCGGCAAATGGTCTTTAAGTCCATTTTCTAAGTTATTGAAGGTGGGATAGTTGGCAGCAACATTCCCACCTTTTTTCTATTCTATTGCTGGATCTTAACCGATGATCAAATTTGTCGACGGCCTGTCTGAGCTGACAGGAAAGTTGGCTGCATGGATGTTTTTTGCAGTCGGGCTTTTTATCACTTATGAAGTGTTCATGCGTTATGTCTTTGTGATGCCAACCATTTGGGTTGATGAAGTGTCGCGGATCACACAAATTTGGGCAGCCTATCTCGCTGGCGCCTATGCCATGAAATATCGCGAGATGATTGTCATCGATATCGCGTTTAAAGATCCAAACACGTTTAGCCGAAAACTCGTTGAAACATTTTCATTGATTGTTGTGGCCTTCTTTTGCTTTATCGCCGTTTGGTACGGTGTTGAACTTTGGTGGAAAGCAACCCTCCGTGGTCACACTACAGATACCTACCTCGGGCTTCCAAAATGGTTCACGCAAGCCTCCATCTGGGTTGGGTTTGGGTTATTACTTCTTCAAACAATTGTGGAGCTGATTAAGGTCTGGACAATTGGCGTCGTTAAGCGCGAACATTTAGACGGGGCACATTAAGCATGACCGCATTTTTTATCCTTGTGGCATTGATTGCCTTGCTGGTTCTTCGGGTACCAGTTGCCTTTGCTCTTGGTAGCCTCGGTGTCATATTATTGATGATTTATCCGCTGCCATTGAACGCAGTTCCGCAGCGCCTTTATGGCACTATGGACAGTTTCGAACTGCTTGCGGTTCCTATGTTTTTGTTGATGTCGAATGTATTGTTAAAGGGTGGGGTCGGTAAGGATCTATTTGCGGCGGTTCAAAGCTGGGTTGGGCATTTACCTGGCGGCTTGGGCATTGCCACTATTTTATCCTGCGGATTATTCTCTGCGGTGTCCGGATCATCCGTGGCGACCGCTGCAACTATTGGTACAGTAGCAATTCCAGAAATGACAAAACGGGGCTATGACCGCCCATTTGTGCTTGGAATGTTAGCGGCTGGTGGCACGCTTGGAATTTTGATCCCGCCGTCCATCCCCTTAATCATCTACGGTATCGTCACAGAAACGTCGATCCCAACCCTGTTCTTGGCAGGTATTGGTCCCGGATTATTTCTGGCTTTCTGCTTCATCGTATATGGCGTTATCTATACTAAATTCAGCGGTAATTATCAGCCTATTGAGCGGGCAAGTTGGGCTGAACGACGGCAGGCGACCTTGCGGGCGGCGCCAACCATATTGCTCGCGACTACCATTATTGGCTCAATTTATCTAGGCATTGCAACACCATCTGAAAGTGCGGGTATTGGTTTCGTCATGGCGTTGATTATTACAACTGCTATGGGCCGAATGACCATGGAAAAGGTGAGAGAGGCAACTTATGCGTCGCTGCAGACGACTACAATTGTCTTTTTGATCATTGCGGGGGCGAAAGTCTTCTCATACGCCATAACCCTGTATTTGATCCCGCAAGATATTTCAACTTTGCTTTCATCCAACATCAGCAATCCGAATTTGTTTATCTTGGCAGTCGGTTTGGTTCTTTTGCTGATTGGCTTCTTCTTGGAATCTCTTTCCATGTTGCTCATTATGGTGCCGGTTCTCTATCCTGCGCTCTCTGCCATGAATATAGATCCGATCTGGTTCGGTATATTCTTCGTCGTTTTGATCGAAACGGCGCTCATAACGCCGCCGGTTGGTATGAACCTGTTTATTATTCAAGGTGTTGGTAAAGCGCCATTGAGTGAGGTTGTCAAAGGCGCATGGCCATTTGCCGTAATGATGCTTCTAACCGCCGTATTATTATGGTTCTGGCAAGATCTCGCTCTCTATATTCCCTACAAGCTTTAGGATGCTTAATGTCTGATAATGTTGAAAAACTACGCGAACTCGTTAATTCAAATACAGTCAATGTTACGCCCTGTTGTTGGGATGGGTTGTCCGCAAAGTTGATCGAACAGGCCGGCTTCCCTCTCGCTTTCATGAGCGGGTTTGGCGTTTCTGCTTTTCGGCTGGGTTTGCCGGATGCGGGCTTAATTTCACCCAGCGAAATGATTGATCAAGCACGGAACATCGCCTCCGCGACATCCATTCCCATAATTGGTGATGGAGATACGGGATACGGCAATGCCCTAAATGTGAAGAAAACAGTTGCAAGCTACGCTCAAGCTGGGGTCGCTTGTATTATGATTGAAGATCAGGTGTCCCCAAAACGTTGCGGTCATACACGCGGCAAGCAAGTGGTTGAACGGGACGAGGCGCTTATGCGCATTCAAGCGGCTGTGGATGCTCGCAATGCCGGTGCAAATATTTTAATATTAGCCCGGACAGATGCGCGCGGCCCTTTAGGGTTAGACGAGGCCATAACTCGCGCTCAGCTATTCAGAGAAATCGGGGCCGACATTACTTTTGTAGAAGCACCGAGAACCATTGAAGAAATGGCGTTGATTTGCCAAAAAGTTGACGGCCCTAAAATGGCCAATATGCTAGAAGGCGGGCTTACTCCTTTTCTTGATGTTGCGGAACTTCAAGAGCTAGGGTTTTCGCTTGCGACTTACCCGTTCACCACATTGATGGGGGCGATTAAAGCAATTCAAGAGGCTCTTGCGCATATGAAAAAGGGCGTTTTCCCCAAGCCGCAAATGAGTTTCGAGACCTTGCAGGAAACTGTCGGGTTTAAAGAGTATTACGAAGAAGAAGAGAAATATAAATTCTGACTAGATGGATGAAACGTTTGTTGAAACAACAGGAGAAGTCGATGAAAATGCTTAAAAAAATTGCCGTGGCTGGTGCGGTCGCACTGATTGCAACAACAGCAGCACATGCCGAAACACGCGTCACTTATAAATCTGCCAAAACCACGTCCTCCTACTATCAAATGGCAGTGCAAATTGCCGAAGCAATGAAGGCTGGCAGCAATGGCGATGTGATCGTCACTGTGGAAGAAAGCCAAGGGTCAGTTCAAAACGTCATTGGTGCAACGTCGCGCCCCGGCAACTACGTCTTTACCACACCACCTGTATTGGTGAAGCTTGCAAAAGCTGGCAAAGCGATGTTCAAGGATAAAACCAATCCTAAGTTCCAGAATATTCGTGCTTTATTCCCGATCCCGTCTTTGACCATGCATTTTGTTGTCCGGTCGGATTCAGGCATCAATAGTTTTGCTGATTTAGAAGGCAAAACTATTCTGATCGGTAAGGGAAGCTTTGGCGCTAAAGAAGGCGCTAAATATCTGAAACTCTTCGGTCTTGAAGGCAAAGTGAAACTGGCGAATGTTGAACTTTCTAACGCTGTTCCAGCATTGAAAAACGGCCAAATTGACGGTTTTGTAACTGCCGGCTCATTTCCTGCGCCAAACGTGATCGAAGCTGCCGCCGGAACTGGCGTCAAGGTGCTCACACTTTCCGACGAACAAATCACTAAAACCAAACGGACACGCTTGGTTATTCCAGCGGGTACATATGCAGGTCAAGACGCTGAAATCGTGACCACATCTTTGCCAGTGGTTGCCTACACCACAACTGAAATGGACGATGCAACAGCCTATTTGTTGACCAAAACATACTGGAGCCAGAAATCTGCTATGGGCGGGGACGCTGCATGGTGGAACGGTGTTTCCGACAAAATGCTGTCTAACATTGTAGGTAAAATTCACCCGGGCGCGTTAAAATATTACACTGAAATGGGCTCGCCCATCGCTGCGCACCATAAGTAAGTTTGGCATTTGCGCGTTACCAGGCGGCCCGGACTTGTTATCCGGGCCGTTTTATTGAGAAGGTTGGTTTATGTCGGTTAAAGAACGTCTGATTTGGTCACTCCTTGGGGCAGTCTCGATCGCTTTTCACCTCAGCTTGATCTTTTCAGGGTTAATTCCAAATTTACTGAGCCGCCCCTTGCATATGGCGCTTGCTCTTCCTTGGGCGTTTGTCTTTATCGCTAAAACCAGAAACGGGAAATTGAGCGGCATTGTCTTCACCATAGCCGGATTGGCAGCCACATTCTGGATTGCCTATAACGAAAGCGCATTGGGGGATCAATACGGGTATCTTGATGGGTCCCTTCAAACCGTTGTTGCCATCAGTTTGCTGATCATCGTCGTGGAGATGGCGCGGCGGACCATTGGATGGCCGCTGCCAATGGTTGCAGTATTGGCCTTGATGTATGGTGTTTTGGGTCAATATATTCCG
>CAJXWA010000115.1 GCA_913062525.1 uncultured Alphaproteobacteria bacterium
CCCTATATAATTTGCCACTATTGACTGATCCAGATTTCAATTATACCCGACGGAATGATTGGTGTTTCTACAAGTTTAACTTCAAGCCCAAGAGTGCTCTCGCTAACTTCCTTAACAAGCTCATCAACGACCCAGCGACTAGTCTCGGGCCCGAAGCGCACTTCTGAATACCCAATAGCATTAATCGTCCGCTCTCCTCCACGATCAAAGGATGGCACATCCCATCCAAGGTCATGTAACTCGGTGCCCAGTTCAACAATTTGAGGTCTATTGAACCCGGCGAACTGGATGAATATTTTGTAAGCTGGGCGGACCGCATCTAACGTCGGTACGGTAGCCTTCGATGTATCCACCACCCAGTCCGCCACCGTGCCTCGACCGTCGATATGCACATACTCCGTGCTCACACCGATGCCACCAGTGAAAACACCGAGGGTGCGATAGTCTCTTAAGGCTTGAGCCCAACTTGAAGGTGTACCCTGTTTGAAGCGGAAATCGATTGCATTAAACAAGAGATGGCGTGAGTTATGTGTATCTGATACAACATCATTATAATCAGGCGTGCGATAAGTAGAAATAATTTCCGGGACCTCTCCCAAATCTTGTGCCAAGCGGTCCAGCCCGTTCGCCGCCGGGACAATGTTGCTCCAAGCGAAGCGAGGAGGATAGGCATTTTTTATAAGTGCTGCTGATCCCAGCTCTTTTTGACTTTTTCCGAGAACTAATAGGTCATCCGGATCAAGTCGTTTCACACCGTTTTCCTGCATGAAGACCTTGAAGTCTGCCCTATATCTCTGATCAATTTCGGGCAGAGATGCGTCAGATATTTCTTGAATGCTGAAAGAGCTTTCTAGAGCATCGAGTGTGCCCCTTTGCCTTTCTACCGTTGATTCCAAAGAAGCAATGTTATCAACGCTTAAATAGTAGCTCTTTAAGATACTGGTTACCGGAAAACCAACGAGCAGAATAAAATAAACTACTAATACCCAAAAAAACTTGTCGGAAAAAATCGGGCGGAACAAGCGTCGACGCATTGATTTTCTTAACGTCTTAATCGCCTTGTGGAACGTGTTGGTCTCATTGAGACGAGTCAATAAGTCTGTGTTGCCCCGAGGTTCTACGGTACTTTTCATTATATCACGGCCGACTTCGTAGCCACGTTGGATTAAAATTTCCTTTTCAAAATCTGAAAAGAAATCAAGATCGGTGCGGATACGAGCTGCGAGGATTTGGATATCCCGCGGAAGCACAGAGTTTCCTTCATCTTCAATTTTTTTCGTGATATTAAGATGAATTATTGCATCGTTGGTGTCTGTAAGAATCGCTCTACGTGCACTCTCTGTTACCCGGTTCATCAAAATGTCCGTGGTGCGTACAGTGCGCGAGATCAGGTCAGAGAAATTTGAATCGTCGTCGTGAGAAAAGGGCGCGCTAGCATCGGACACAACAAACATATACTGATCTAAAGCACTTTTAGTATTAGCATACATCATCTTGGCAACGTCTAGCCCGAGATTGTCATATACTCCGCCATCGGTCAGAAATACTTCACGGCTCATTAAAGGTTTAAGTTCGCCATTTACCGAATCGCGGGTGATTTTGACTGGTGGGAAAAGAGGTGGAAAGGCTGAAGATGCTGCAATAGCCTTGCTCACAGGTATATTACCGGTTTCGTTCAACGACCCCTTCGGATCACGCACATCGCTGATCAAGCCATTATGAGTAAAGGCGCAAGCCGTTCCAGAAGAGAAACTTGTTGTTAACATATAAAGCTGAGGAAAATTATTATTGCCCCCACGTAATTGTCGTAAGTTCGCATTGCCTACTAGAGCTCGGTATTCCGCTTCAAGAGTTTGAGAACGGCCAAAATAGCGCTCAATTGGCACAAAACGAGCTAATGGGAACAGCCAAGACAGGATCGTCAATGGAATTCCAGCAAGGTAACGATTGACCACTCGGGTGCGGATGTCACGGGATCCGAATTGACACAATTCATCAGTGACGGCAGCGAATTCCTTATCTGATCCTGTGTAGCGTTCCCAATTAAGTAGCGCATGTGCGGTCAGAATACTGCCACCTGAAACAGAGTAGATTTGGGTAATGTTCTTGTGTAATCCGAGCTCGCGCAGAGCTTTAAAAACGCCTAGATGGTAAAACGTAGCTCGCAATCCACCGCCAGAAAAGCACAATACTACTTTTTTTGAACTAAAATTACCGTCAATTATTTCGTCTGCCATCCAATTCAGTTCCGCTGTAAGACCTATATCAGAAGTTATTTCCTATACTCACTGATTTAATTGTACTTGTACAACAGAACCTTGGAAAGGAGAACCTAAGACCAAGCACTGGACCTGTCGCGCTTTAGTGCCGCTCCCTGTGCTCGTACCCAGATCATCCGCCACTTACTTACGTGTAAGCCCGCTGGTCAGTGCGATACGCACCGCATCTTGCCGGAATTCGTCCGTCCGTTTCAGTCCCATAGTCAGTCTCCTTTGCTGCAATAAATGCTATCAAAGGAGCGGCATCAAACCGCGACAGGTCCAGGCAGTGTATTCTCCTTGGGAAGGCCCGTGGCTCGCTTGGAGGAGGGGCAGAAAATTGTTATCCCCAAGGCTCCGACGCATGTTGTTGTTACCCCCGCTGAAGTCAGGAAAGACCCTGATGATTTGCGGAGCTTCCTTGACAAGGTTTCGCTTGGCCTCAAAGTTCGGGTTCCAGATGCCTCCTTAAATGGTTGATGCTTTGCTTGTTACGGTTTTCCGCACTCAGCTTACATTCCTTGAATGCTGGATGGTTTCTGAAATGACGACAAGGGATAGAATGTGAAGTTAAATCAGGGTGTTCAGAACAAGTTTTGCAGTGTACTGATAACCTCATGGAGTTCACTGTTGGGCGTATCAGACCCATTTGATCTGCACTATACATAGGTTTTGTCATGCTACGCGATTTCACAATTAAGAACTTCAAGAGCTACAGAAATGCGACACTGCCTTTGGCGTCTTTAACGGTGATGATTGGCGCAAATGCATCCGGAAAAAGTAACGCAATCGAAGGTTTGCGCTTTGCATCGTGGCTCGCACAGGGCCAAAAACTCTCTTCGATCCAATATAGCGTGAATAGTGGAGACCAAATCGTACGTGGTACTACTAAAAGCCTTCCTTGGAATAATGAAGTCGAATTTGGATTTTCGTGCCGTGTTTCGGGTTCTTCTCAATCATCTTGGGACATCTCTATAGAAGGGAGAGATGATGGCCTACATATTGTAAAAGAAACTCTGGAAACCTCTTATGAGTCAGTTCCATACTACGACTTAGATCAACCTTCTGTTGGCCGAGGTACGGATGTCGGTGTGGCGTACAACAACTTTGCTAGAGGGGGAAAGAAGCCGCACGTGACTTGCATTGATCAGATGGCAATCTTTTCGCAACTAACTAGCCCCGCGACTTTTGGGGCAAACCACAAAAAATCTAGAACCAAAATTCCACGTGCAACGCGCCAACTTGAGACATCACTTTCCAATATTCTCGTTCTAGACCCCAACCCGCAACTAATGAGAGATTACGCTTTTCCGTCTGATGATAAGTTGCGAGGCGATGGCTCTAATTTGTCAGCAGTGTTGTACAGCTTATGCGGCAAACCGGCGCCCGGTGCGGAAATCAAAAATAGCATTGAGGGCAATGCCGCATCTACTCTATTAAACCTAATCCAAAGCCTTCCTGAACAGAACATTGAGGATATAAAATTCATACATGAGCCCCGCGGTGGGGTTATGGTTTCTCTTGTTGAGAGCTTCGGACAGAAACAGAGAGAATTTGACGCATCCTTGCTATCCGACGGCACCTTAAGAGTTCTATCTGTCGCAGCCGCACTCTTGTCATCTCCAGAGGGCACCATGGTGGTCATAGAGGAAATTGACAATGGGGTTCATCCCAGTAGAGCCAAGCACCTTTTGCAAAGCATTAGAAGTATAGCAGAAACACGTAACTTAAGTGTATTGATGTCCACTCACAATCCTGCCCTCTTGGACGCTCTTCCCGATGAAAGCATTAAAGATGTCGTTTTTTGCTACAGAAGCTTAGTTGATGGTAGCAGCCAAATTATGCGTTTGTCAGACAGTGTTTCCTTCCCCGAAATGATTGCTCAGGACACATTGGGAGGTCTATTAACCTCTGGTGTTCTGGATCGGTACGCAAAACACAAGTCAACTCCACATCACAAAAAGACGGTGGCCCTTGAATGGTTAAAAAGTGTGGAGTGAACCACGATGGGTAACATTGTCCTGATCGACACATCCGTATATTTGAATGTTCTTGATGTTCCGGGCTGGAATCAGGATCGAACTGACATTTTGGGAGAGTTCAAAAGCCGAATTGAAAATGACGACGTTTTTCTATTGCCCATGGCTACTATATGGGAAACCGGCGGCCACATTGCAGATTTATCTACTGGTGGACGGCGAAGGGAATTTGCCGAAAAGTTTTTAGTACAAATGCAGCAAGCATTAGAAGGACAGGCACCATTTAGGCCGACACACTTCCCTGACAAAAATGAGTTTTTGTCCTGGCTTGTTCAGTTTCCAGATTATGCAATGAGAAATAAAAGTGATGAAAAGCCAAATGAAGGGGTTAGCTTGGCTGACATGTCAATGGTTATGGAGTGGGAAAAAATGTGTGCGCGTCATTCGATGAGTGTAGTTGAGATATGGTCGCTTGACACTGATCTCTCAGGATACAAGCAAGAACCATAGTTGTCGGGAATTGTTGCGGATGCAACTCTGAGCTCGGGTTTTTTCTCTAACCAAATCATTGCCGGCATATTTAGTGGCGAAACTTTGGCCGAAGGGCGTACAGAACCTATTATTCTGAAAGAAATTTTATGCATCTCTTTATGATTAGCGTAAAATGCACCGCCACAAGTGTTTCACATGAAGGCATTTAGTTGCTGCGTATTGGGATTTGAGGCAACCAACTCCTGTCCACCCGTTCTCTGACTAAGCGAGCTTCTAAGCTAGGATCCTTAGGTTCTATGCTTTCGTGGTAGATGTAAGTGGTGTCTTTCCAAAACTCAGAGACCGCATGAACGAACTCTCGCATGTGTTTGATAGTCACGTCCATGGTATTGACAGCTGGGGGACCCGAACTGAGCATGCCAAATCCCGGAGGAAGAGATGGAACTGTTCTCCAAAGGTCCGGGAAACGCTGTGACAATTCGATTGCTGACTTCCCATCTCCATGTCGGCAAGCGTTGCCAAGATGGTGAAGCTTGTCCAAAAGTTGGAAACTTGGAAAGCTCTCAAACTTTATCCCACGTAGCCTGTAGAATAGCTTTTTGAGTTTCTTCCAATCAGATTTTTTCACATTATCCTCTATACCCTCGCCAGGGCGGAGATCTCTTGCACAACCGATCAAATAGGCTCTCAACTGCCGCTCCCAAATTGACTGCACAGACAATGCGAATGCCATCTGGGTTTCTTGGAGCACAGCTTCCGTATCTGCCTTAACAAAAGGGGCAAACGGTTCGTCGCTTCGCCCTAACTCGTCTATGCGCCTATTTAGAACTTCCAATGCGGGTAAAATCACGTCACGGAGATACGCCTCAATGGTTATACTGTGTTTGCCAGCATAAACATCCGCAATACAATTTTCCCACTGAAATGGCGTCATCTCTCAAGCCTCAATCGTATCTTTTGGTATGTCTCAGCGACATCATAATCTGTGACCGTGAATGCTTCGGTGTTGGGAGATACTTGCTCAATTACGATCCTTCCCGCGATCACCCTAGCAATCCCCCCGTCGCCACACAAAATCAACCCTGAGCCTTTTCTGATGAATAGCAGCATAGCAAGAGAATTGTCAGGACGGCATGAAAGCCGCCAGTCGCAGTGATTTCGCTCATTGCTCCTGATCAACCAACCAGCGCAAGTTTGAATAATGGCAGCTGTTCGGTTGTCTTTCTCGTTCAAATCATCAACCAATCCAGTGCTTAGGCACTAAGGCTTCATCCCCTCTCCACTCTTCAACAATAGCCTGCTCGAACTTTTTGTCGTCCAGATGCGCGTGGTCCAATACTATGAGTTGAAAGCCTTCGCCAATCTCGTCACTAACCGCCAACATTAGCTCGAATAGGTTTCTTACAGCTTCTCGGTCTTCATCGACTAACGTATCGATCCGACCTTCATTGTCCGTTTCAGGCGGGTAGTGGGCTTGGGTCGGTTGATCAAAGAAAAGGAAACCAGGCACGGGTCTATCAGTACGACGGAACCAATGATGCAATGCTAGGAGAGTGATTACGTGATAGCCCACCCAATTTTCGCCACTCCCCATTCTATTAAGTTGGACAGGCCCTGTCACAGTATCAGCGATTACGGTAAGTTTCTTGATATCCAATCGGATACTTCCGCCCGTATGTTCAAGCTCCAAGTCCGATGCATATTCAGTCATTTTTTCGGAGATAAGGTTCAACATGGACTGAATTCTGTCAGCGGTGTCTTCGCTGTTTACTCTCTCGGCAAGTGCTTTGACGATTTGTTCAGCGGCCTCGATAGATTTCACCAAATCGTTGGCTTCTTCAGAATGGACAGTTTGTTCGATGAACGCGCCAATTCTGCCAATGATCCGAGCCCGATCCAATGCTAGGTCTTGGAGTGCCTTCGCCCGTTCATCATCGACATACGCTCGTTGAAGTGATTTTTGCGTTTCCATCATCTGGTCTTCAATTTCACTGCGCTTCTTAGTCAGCAAGCTCAAGCGTTCTTGGAGATGTGGGCTTTCATTGACGACTGTCTCCAGTTGCGTATCGAGCGTTTTCAACGAACTTAGAAGTGCTTCGGTGCTAACTGATGGTTGTTCTAGACTGTGATTGCAAAGCGGGCAGGTATCATCAGCCTCACTTTTGCCAGAGTAAAGTTCCAAAGATGCTAGCCTTACTCGCTGCTCTGAAGCCTCCTTCGTGAACGCAGATTGTTCCGAAAAGAACAGGCGGGTAGCTCGCAGGTCATTCTGTAAGTCAGATAAACGGCCACGCAAAGTATGTAGTTGGTTCTGAAGTTGGGTAATTATGATTGAACTGTCGTCAAGTTGCGGTGGCGATACAAAATCGCTTTTTGTGACCCGCTCAAGTTCGTAGAGCGCCGCCTGAGGGGTCGAAGGCTCAAAGGACTCGTCAATGAGAGCAACACGTTTGCCATCCAAAATATACCGCCTTGTTTTCTCTAGTGCACGAGTAGTGCTAGCGGCCAAGGAATCGCGCTTTGCTATTAGCCCTTTGAGTTCAACTTGGGCGAGATCAAGTTCTCGCTGCCGCAAGAAGTGTTCCTGGTCAATAGCCCCCAAAAAATACGGCAACGTATCTTTGATCGCTTGTGGAATAAACGGTTCTCCTTGGCGATGAAATAGACGTTCTCTACTGGCAATCTCGTCCTGCTTTTGGAAGCATAGGAACAAAGCATGGCTTATATTTGCTCTGAGTGGGCGCCTTGTCCCAGAGATAGGACGGTGTTCATTCTCAGAAATACCAGCGAACCGGGTGATGAGCTTTTCAAGTTCATTGACCGGGATGACGCTTCTTAGTTCTGTGTAGATTGGCGGCTTTTCAAATACGCCTCTACGAATATAGACGTCAGGGTCAGTTGACCTATTTCGAGGTGGATTGCGACGGGCGATAAAGAGGACGTCATCGCCCTTTTCCAATTCGAGTGCGAACCAAGAAACAACTTCGCGGATGACACCATCGGCAACGTAGCATTCCCCTCTCCCTAGGCAGTAATCCACGATGTCTATGATTGAAGATTTCCCGGTCATTGATCGACCAGTGATGATATTCATTCCACTTGAGTTGAAATTAATTACTCGGCACTCACCGTCATGTGAATAAATGCTCAGCGACTTAATGACAAAACTCAAACTCTCACTCCCAAAGATGCCAAAATCGTTTGTGCCTCACCAGCCGCAGCAAACCACTTTCCTATCATTCTCATTGATTTCACGGTATCGCGCACATCAGCAGTCGTTCTTTCCAGAGAGGCCTCTGTAAAAGACGCTTTCTTCTTTCCGATGGAAAGCCCACCGAGTTCAGAAAACACAAGTGAGTCCCGCAAGGCTGCATAAATGATTGCCTCTTTGACATACGGAACAAGACTCCTAGCTCTATCGCTGTATCCGACCAGCGCCTCGGGAGTTCGTTCTATCCATGAGTAGAGGCCAGTTCGAGTCGTAGCGGGCATTTGTTCACGAGTTTCCGGGTACAAGCCAATGGCAAGTGCACAGAAAGCCAAAGGAAATTCCGCTGAGGTTCCTTTGGCCTTTGTATATGATTTGACAAATTCATACGTCAGAGAACCACAAAATGCTGGATTGAAGTTGTGCGCTTCTTCTCTGGGGCGAAGTTGCCAAGACGGAAGCATCATGAATCCTGCTCAATGGATTCGGTGAGCATTTTTCGGAATTCTGGGTGCCAACCTATCGAAGTTGTATCGGCCAGCATTTGATAAGAACCGCGAGAAAGCCACATCTCATCCCGACCTCTAAGGGGGCGAACGACTCTGTTCGCCCAACGTAAAAGCTCCCTTCCTTTGATGCGTTTTTCTTGTTCGGCTTGGCCCTCCACGTCTTCACACAGTGCAGTGAACTCATGCTCCCAGTCTTCGGTCAGGCTGCGATCATATCGCTCGACCTCTCTGTCCAGAAGTAGATTCTCTCTAGCCCATCGTGATCTCTGAGCAAATGCTCGGAAATAGTCGCGGAGAGCTATCTTGGCCGTTTGTTCAGAAGCTCCGACAAGGTTCAGTTGCTTTATTAGTAATAAGTCATCCGATGGAAGCGCTGTAACCGGATCCATTGCATCGATTGTCTCATCAAGCGGCAACCCATCCATCTTAAGACTATTGGAAATTTCGAAAACTTTGTCTTCGATAGTGGTTAATGGAATGGAGTTATGTGCAGGATCACTTAGAGCGATTATAGTCCTGCTAAACCACCAGCCCTCAAGATGAGCGAGTAACGAAGCGCGCTTGTTCATTGGTGCTGCAAAACGCAAAAAGTCGCCAAGTTCATCCTCGACATCAATGATACTTGGCGCGTTATCAAACACCCAAATACGTGATATTAGTAACATTTTTTGAGAAGATGTCATTTCCAAGAATTGTTCACGTGTTTTCTTGGTGTTTTGGTTTCGCGATGTTATCGCAACCTCTGTTAGTTGGGCGGTTGCATTTATATCGTCTCGATTATCAGCGGTCCGAAGGCATTCAATTGCAGATCCTGCGGCTGCTGTTGAAGTAGTAAGTAGAACAAATCTGATGTCTGATGCTCCCACTGGATCATCAACTATTCTATCCATCCAGATCTGTAGCGTTTTCCACACATCCACACTGGAATCCGACAAATCCCCTGGAGTTCCGTGGTGCTTCGTTTGGATCAAATCGACAGGCTCGCCTGCTCTATCGAAAGCGACGTCGTCGAACCGCTCAATGGAAACCGACAATCCTGCAGTATTGCGCCCTTCTTCCAGACTACGAAGCAAAGCGTATCGACATTGGTACAAATACCCCAACATCGGGCCAGCAGCAGAATACTTATCAGACAACGTTTTCTCCAAATCAACGTGCAGCAAAAATATGCCTTAACATCAATCACACACACAATTTCCTCAGTATGACCAGATTTTGGAATAGGACAAGACAGTACTCCTAGTTGTATTCCCATTATCACTCTCTCGGGAAATGAAAGTTGTCCTGTTATGCCGGGGCGCCCGCTTCTGGGGAGCCGCGCTGCTGCGTTTAGCATGGTGGAGAACGACAGGTTCCGGCATCCCGTTGGTGTAGGGCCAGTCGGAGGATTTGAGAGTGAACGCTAGCACCAAGTCCAGTCCTGGAGGTGCTAGCGCACGGCTGCTCATTGAAGGGGAATTTCAAAAAAACTTATGAATCTTGTACTTTTCGGGAATATAATACAGGTTCATTTGCCCCGCTAGGGAGACCTTCAATTCGTTTCCCTAAGTTGCTCATTCGAAGGCCATCGTATGCCTTGCAATGTTTGAACTGAACACAGAAAAAGAAGGAGACTCCTCCATAGAGGATGATCCAGCCAAAGAATACCGGGATGAATTGGATGCCCGTGAAATTTGCACAGATATCACTAAGGTCCCAAAGCGCCCAAATGAGATTGAAAAACCAAAATAAAATAAACGCGTTAACAACATAATTGTTAATTTTGCTTACGCTGTACGGAGGCGCGTCTTCCAGCTTGTGGATTGGATAGACCTGGTAAAGGTTTTGCCCCAAGCTCTCACCCAGAAGGTCCACATGTCGCTCCCAGATATCCTGCCAAAACTTGGCGCCTTTGATCAATAGAGACCAAAGGCAAGCTATTATTAGAGCTAGAGTCGAAACGAATAAGATTGCCGCCGGCGAAGACGATGTTGGCGCAGTACTGGACGTCAATTTGAAAAAACCTACAGTAATCGTAGTTTTTCCACCTGTTTGAAGAAACATTACGATACCAATCAAAGCGGCCTGCATCGCCCAGATGTAGGTCGTCCTCTTCCAATACAGTTCGATCTCAACCTCTCGGATCCGATGGGCGGTTTCATACGCCTCTCTAGTCTCTTTTTTGGAGGTTTCATCGATGCCAACTTCTTTGAAGTATTTCTGCCTAAAATCTTTTGAAAACATTAGAATTATCTCGGCACAGCTTTTAAACACACTCATTTATTTCTGTCGGACGTAATCCGTCACCACACGGCTCAGATGTCATAACACTTGGGGAGGAAATCGTCGAGAATAGGACACACGGATCTCAAGCATTGCAGACCTCCTTTGATAGACTGTGTCGTAAAGCTCAGGTATGATGTTTAGTGTTCTCCCTAGAGGTATTCTCTCGCACACCGTGTTAAAACCACTCCCCCTCCGTCCCGCACCAAACTACAAGGAAACGATCCCGTCATTTCTGTCTCGGATTGCGGCGATGAACAGGGTATGCTCAACTGACTTCGCGGTGGATATGGGGGTTTCACTCAAGAGAATACTCTACCTCGAAGATAACGCTTTGCGTCGTCTCGCCGAGTGTGGCGGACTGACTAACGTACAGCTAGAAGAACTTGTTTCTTGGACCGGACGTGGAATCGGAAATGTCCGGATGGTCTTTCGAGAAGAGATTTTTGTCTCTCGTGCG
>CAJXWA010000116.1 GCA_913062525.1 uncultured Alphaproteobacteria bacterium
GAATGTTGTCACCCGTGGAATTCGAAAAACAGCAAAAAATAAAACAAGAAAGTGTCTAGGAAACTAGGGGCTATTCAAACAGCTGCAAATAACATCGTAAATATAGGGCTCGTAAATCCTATGGCTGTAGAAGAGACTAAAGAAATCTGCCTAACGGCTAGGAACATACCCGATCTTTAGATAATCAGTTGAACTCAAACTTTAACCAACATTTCGCAAAACAATAAACGTCAAACAATAGTTATGGTTGTTCAGTCAGCAATTTGAATAACCAATCTACCAATTGGGCTCGGAACAGATTACTTCGTTAGAACTCCTCCTATTTTTTGGTTTGAAAAAAAATGTTGCGGGTGAAGATTTTGAGTTAATAAACTTCTCTATTCCGTCTTGAACTGCGATTTTCTCTCAACCATAGGGCCTGCGGCCGCACTACATTACATGCCTATACATTAGTTTTAATTTATAGTAATGCTTAAACATGGGGTTGGAAATAACGATGATGTGAAGCCATCATCAGTCAAAACTTATGTAAGATGACTCCGCAAGTTTGCGGCTTATATAATCAAGTGAAACGTCACTTCCGGGGGGAGGAAAACCAATCATGAGAATATGTGGGAATCTAATCCTACCTCTTGTTATTGCGTGGACTATTACCGCAACAGCAGCGGATGCCTTTGTAGAACTGCATAAAGTATCCAATGATCACTTCCAGAGGGCGACTGGGGGACTAATATCACCTCTCAAGTTCATCTCCCCATCACTTCACAGAAAAACACAACATTGATCCTAATAATCGAAAACAGGAGAGTCTATTATGGATGCAAAAATAGTCGTCGGCATGGACGGTAGTGGGTCAGGCGACCGCGTTACCGATTTTGCCAAGGGGTTAGCTAAACTGATCGGGGACTGTGAACTGATTTTAGTTTATGTGATTGAGTGGTCCCCCTACACATTTCAAACGCCAGAAGAAAACGAAATTAGGCACAGGCGCCGTGAAGAGGAAATTCAAACAGCGCTTGAACGTGTGTTGAATCCTGCTGTTGACCGCCTCAAAAAAGAAGGATTTTCAGCCCGCGGTGTGGTAAAGCACGGCAAAGTGGCACAACTCCTTGATGCGGTAGCAGTTGAAGAAAAGGCCCATCAAATTGTCGTTGCTCGTTCCTCAGAAGGGGGGATCGTTAACACCTTATTTGGGTCATCAACAGCTCATTTGGTGATGAATGCCAGTGTTCCCGTAACCGTTATCAAGTGAGGAGAGAAATATGAAAATCATTAGAAATTTTGCTTTACCACTTGCACTAGCGAGTAGTTTTTCAAATGTCGCTCAAGCTCAGGAAGTGGGCCTTGATCAAAAAATAAACGAACTTTTTGCAACTATAACCGGGCCCTTTGTTAGCTTGATCTTCGCACCAATCCCAGGCACAAGTTTTCCTTGGATCGTCATGTGGCTGGTAATCGCAGCGTCAGTTTTCACTTTGTACTTCGGGTTTGTGCAGTTCAGAGCCTTTCGTCACTCTATCGAGTTAGTCAAAGGCGATTTCTCTGATCCCAACGACGCCGGAGAGGTTAGTCACTTTCAAGCCCTGACAACGGCCCTGTCTGGTACTGTTGGTCTTGGTAACATTGCGGGCGTGGCGGTTGCTGTCGGTATTGGCGGACCTGGTGCCACATTCTGGATGATATTGGCCGGATTGCTTGGCATGGCATCTAAATTCACCGAATGTACGTTGGGTGTGAAGTACCGGAACGAATATAAAGATGGCACCGTTTCAGGCGGCCCTATGTACTATATGTCTAAGGGTTTTAAGGAACGTGGTATGCCAGGCGGTCGGTTTCTCGCTGTCTTGTTCTCTATCTTCTGTATCTTGGGTGCTCTTGGCGGCGGCAACATGTTCCAAGCCAATCAGGCTCATGCGCAAATTGCCGGCATCGTCGGTGAGTTTCCAGGATGGATTACAGGGATTGTTTTCGCCGGCGTAGTATTTGCCGTAATTGTTGGCGGCATCAAATCCATAGCCAATGTAACAGAAAAAGTCGTGCCTTTCATGGGCGTGATGTATGTTTTAGCGGGCATGGCTATCTTGGCTGTAAACTATGATCAAATCGGTTGGGCAATTGGCCAAATCTTTTCCGGCGCGTTTACTGGTCTTGGCGTTGCAGGTGGCGTTGTTGGTGCCCTGATCCAGGGTTTCAAACGGGCAGCGTTTTCGAACGAAGCAGGTGTTGGTTCAGCTGCTATCGCCCATTCGGCAGTGCGTACGAAAGAGCCTATCACTGAGGGTTTTGTATCCTTGCTTGAGCCCTTTATCGACACAGTTGTTATCTGTACTATGACAGCACTTGTCATCACTATATCAGGTCAATTGATGATTGATCCCGCGTCTGGCAATTACATTCTAAATGATGGCGGTACAATCCAAACAGTAACGGGTGCCTCTGGGGTTGCTTTGACATCAGCTGCATTTGCATCTGCCTTCAGTTGGTTCCCTTATGTGCTTGCTGTCGCCGTTATTCTCTTTGCCTTTTCAACCATGATATCCTGGTCCTATTACGGCCTGAAGGCATGGACCTATTTGTTTGGAGAAGGCAAAAAAGCAGAACTTGTATTTAAAGTCATGTTTTGTTTGTTCATTATCGTTGGTGCCGCGGCAAATCTTGGTCCCGTCATCGACTTTTCCGATGCAGCAATCTTTGCCATGGCAGTTGTCAACATAACGGCATTGTACGTTTTGATGCCGATCGTAAAAACAGAACTTACATCATATCTGGACCGTTTGGGTAAGGGTGAAATAAAGCGGTTTGCGGGAGAAAAAAAGGAAACCGAAACTGCCTAGTTAAAGCTGGTAGCCGCAACCTAAATGTTCACCTGAGAAATCAGGTGTAATCAAAAGCACGAATATTTGGAGAATAACCAACAGTGTGAAAGCATTAGAACTCCGATCGGTAGGAAACTATCGATCGGAGTTTTCTTTGCTTTAAGTAGACCGAGGTAATAACACAACAAAAATATATGCCAACTAAATTGAATTCTTATACAATACAAAAGGAATGCATGTTAATATTAGAATATTATTTTTTATCTATTTTGGACGTCCGAAAATTGAACGTTTTAAGGTGTCTTGAAAACGGAAGTAATTTCACCTAACTTTTGGATGTACATATGCCGCCTACGGTCAAAGACCAGTTGCCAAAATTTTACTTGTCGGAAATTTTATCTGCCTTTAATAGGCTCAGTACTGCGATTTGGGTTTTCGATATTGATGATCACAAAATTTGGTGGGGGAACGAAGCTGCCCTAGAGTTTTGGGAAGCAGAGTCAGTGCCGGTCCTCATTGCACGAGATTTTTCTTCTGATTCAGTTTCTGTTCGCCAGAGGTTGGAAGATATATTTTCCAATACTTCCCAAGGTGAACGCGTAGAAGAAAATTGGACCCTCTATCCCAGTGGCACTCCTAAGATGGTTATTGTTACCTTCACTCCAATTCTAATCGAGAATGGAAAAAGAGCGGTCTTAATAGAAGCGAGCCCGCAAATACGGGAAGAACTTGATCATAGGGCAAAACGCATACTCGAAGCCGTAAGGCATACTTCATTGATGATTAGCACTTTTGGAAATGATGGCAAATTACTAGCCCAAAACCCTTCTGCAGCAACAGTCTATGATATAGAAAACCATACAACTACCACCCTCGAGGGACGCTATAGAGATCCGAACATCAGAGAAACTATCATCAGTAGGCAAGAGTTAAAAAAACGGTTTAAAAGAGACATCAAGGTTGAAACAGCTTTTGGCGATCGCTGGCACACACTAACTGCCGAATTAGGTCTTGATCCCGTCTCCGGTAGCCAGGTTATTGTGGCAACAGAAGAAGATATTACGGAGAGAGTTAGGGCCCAAGAAGATCTGCGACGGCTCAACTTAGACCTTGAGCAACGTGTGAGTGAGCGAACGGAAAAACTAACCATAGCCCGGCACGAAGCAGAAGCTGCGAATAAATCCAAAGGCAATTTCTTAGCCACAATGAGCCATGAACTCAGGACACCTTTGAATGCCATCATCGGTTTCTCCGATATGTTAGGACAACAAATATATGGCCCTGTTAATGAACGACAAAATTTGGCCCTTAAAGACATCCATAGCAGCGGCCGACATTTACTCGACCTCATAAATGAACTTCTTGACGCCTCAACCATTGACAATGGCCAGCTCAATTTGTTTGAGGGTTACTTCTCGCATGCGCACATTATTGATTATTGCCGCGCAACATTTGAGTTAGAGGCAATGCAGAAAGAGCATATATTCACTGTGCAGAATAATGTAATTGGCATCGTAATCAAAGGCGACTCGCGGCGTTTCCGCCAAATCCTCTTTAATCTTCTCAGTAATGCTTTTAAATATACTCCCGCTGGCGGAGAAATCGCTTTATCTGTAAATTACGATCCAGAAAATGGAATTCTTTTTTCTGTCAAAGATTCCGGAATTGGTATTCCAAAAGAAAATATTCAAGACGTGTTCAACGCTTTCACACAGGCCGCTAGCTCCGATTGGGCTGCAGGAAAAGGTGTTGGACTTGGACTATATATTGCCTCTCAGCTCGTCAACGCACACGATGCTGAATTAAAAATAGAGAGCGTGGTAAACAAAGGCACAACAGTTTCGTTTAGTATCCCCACATCAAGGGTGTTCGATGCTAGAGATCCGAATATTTTGATCGAAAGCTTCGAAGTTAAGAATTAAACTAATGCAAATCGTATTTTAAAATCCGTGTGCGCCTCTTAATCCGCGGGAACTTGATGGCGCTATTGTCGAACGGCCACTCAAGCTTATGAAAATTGGTAACGCTAGCGAACGAACTGCACTTGGTCGCAAAACTTTTCGAAGTTGTTGGCCGACAACCAGAGCAACAATCGCTATTTCCCCTTCAGTTTTCAGGCGGGCAGCGTCAACGAATTGATATTACCCGTGCTCTTGCCATGCGACCTTTTTATCTGTGATGAGATCGCGGCTATGTATTTGGAGAAGATAGTTGAGCGGGTGATCCCCAAGTCCTATCTTATTGCCCAAAGGATACCATTTCGAAAGCCGATTCCCGTTTGCTATTGACGCCTGTAAAGAAAAAGCGCCCGAGCTCCGTGATATCGGTGGTGATCGTAGTGACTCTTGGTTACGCATGGGTTTCTATGGCGTTTTTAGCTAAAGAGTTTTTACATATATGTGATTGTCTAACTTTGATTGATACTCAGATCTGGCAGAAACGTCGTCGATATTCAGCTGGCGTCACACTCGTATTCTGTTTAAACACCCGTCTGAAAAAACTAACATTCTCGTAACCTGTATTCGTCGCGATTTCCTCAAAGGATAGGCTAGTATTCACAAGGTCCACTTTTGCAGCCTCGACCCGAATGAGTTGGAGATAATTATTGACGGTTTCCGCTGTGGCAGTTTTGAAACGTCTATTGAATTGACGAACACTCATATCTGCTTCATTTGCTAACATTTGCACATTGATATCGTTACGGAAATTTTTTTCCATCCATTCTTGCGCATTCAAAATCTTGACGTCAGTGTGATTTTTTTCTGGGCTAAACACCGAAAATGGTGACTGGTATACACTGTCCAAATCCACCATCGTGCACCGCGAGCTCTGCAATGCCACTTCACGGCCACAATATTTTCTGATGAGGTATAGAGACAAATTAAGGTCCGCAGAAATTCCGCCACCGCAAAATAGACGTCCTTCGTCGGTTACAAGAAGGTCCGTACGCAGATTGACCTTCGGAAAACTCTTTTTGAACCTTTTTGCTAGCCCCCAATGCGTTGTCGCCGTTTTTCCATCCAATAGCCCGGTGGAAGCGAGAGTAAATGCCCCGCCGCAAACACTTGCAAGATCAGAACCTTTTTCATAACTCTGCTTCAACCAGTTTATTCTGTCGCCATGGTTCTTTTCCCGCGGATCAAAAAAGAAACCTTGAGAGGGAATAATAATCAGATCTGGGTCTTCCACGTCATACATGGAACATGCCGGTATGATCGGGACGTTACCTGCAGCCGTAACTGGCTTGCCATCTGATGTGACAATTTGCACCTTGAACAGGGGAGACGGCTTTTCCCCCATCGTTATATTCCACAATACACCAGCTTGCAAAAACATATCCATCGGAGAGGCAATAGTTGAGAGCACACTGTTCTCAGCGGCAAGAATGGCAACATTTTTCATACTTCATGTCCCGATTAGACCTTTTGTGTCATTTATAACGCTTATGTCTGTCGATGTCACGGCATATGTTCAGTTCAATTCATGTCTCAAACCTAATCGACCGCATTACAATAGGAGTATTTAAAATGAAAGTTTATGGAGCCACTATCTCACCTAACGTTCGCAAGGTTCTCGCTGCACTAGAAATTAAAGGCCTGGAATATGAACAGATTACGGTCCTACCCGCAACCAAGACGCCTGAATTTCTAGCCATTAGCCCTCGCGGCTTCATACCGGCATTTGGAGATGGAGATTTTCACATTTCTGATTCAAGTATTATCATTGACTACATTGAAGGGACGCATCCTGAAACACCGCTTATTCCTTCGAACCTCCAAGATCGTGCAAAAAGCCGTTGGCTTGAAGAATATGCTGGTTCTGTTTTGTTTCCAGCTTGCGCTACAATTTTTTCAGAAGTCGTCCTACAACCAAATTTCTACAAACAAATAACTGATGAAGCTCGTGTAGCGACTGCCGTAAACGAAACTTTACCTGCAATTCTTGATTATCTGGAAGATCTATCGCCTGAAAATGGTTTCTTCTTTGGAGATAAAATTGGACTTGCAGACATTAGTGTTGTGTCACCAATTATAAATGCAGAATTCGGCAAGTTCCGTATTGATGAAGCTCGCTGGCCAAAGATGGCGACTGTGGTAAAGCGAATTAAAGCCCATCCCGCGTTTGTAAAACTCTTAAAGGCTGAAGCGAAAACGATTGCCGGTATCCTAAAAGGTGAGCTTATCGCTAGCTAAACACACGCCTTGAAGGAGTATTCCAAATCCAATCGAGCGCGGCTCTTTTAATGGGACTCTCGAAAGGCGCGTGACAAAAGACCAAAGAACTCAGTCTCCTCGCCGAGAATAATTATATCTACAATGGAAAGGAACAATCAAAATGTCCACAAAACCCAGGATTCTCGTCACATCCGCCACCGGAAGAACCGGAACTCCGACTGTTCTGCAGTTGCTTGAGAAGGGTTTTCCCGTCCGCGCCTTCGTGCGAAAGCTTGACCACAGAAGTGACGCGCTTGGAAATGCCGGGGCCGAGATTTTCTGCGGCAACCAATATTCGATCACCGATATGCGGGCGGCGATGGTCGGCGTCAAGCGCGCCTTTCAATGTGCGCCAGCTGCGCCCAACCTTTTGCTGTTCAACGTGACCTTTACCGTAGCAGCTTATGAGGCAGAGCTCGAACACGTCGTTAGTATCGGCCAATGGCTGGCAAGTGCCGATCACCCGTCCGTGGGCACGCGTGCTGTTTATCTCAGCGACATCCTGATCCAGATACCTTCTGGAATGACATCAACCAACATCAATGTTGGGTGGTTTGCTGATAACTACCTAAGGGCATTGGATTCAGCCGCACACCTGGGGGTATTCTCCATGCCACTCGGCGACGGAAATGTAAAAAAGAACGCGGCCCCCTCCAACGAAGATATCGCGAGCGTGGCTGTCGGCGCGCTGATTGATCCCATCACCCATGCGGGCAAGACTTACCGACCCTCTGGTCCCGAACTGTTATCCCCCAATGAAATTGCAGCCGCAATGGGTAGGGCGCTTGGCCGGAATGTGAAATATAGAGACATCCCCGAAAAGATGATGTTCAAAGCCGTCAAGGCAGCACCACCTCCCGATTTTTCCGAGACGGCTCTTACTCAGGTCAAACAATACGCCGCTGAATACCGGCACGGTGCATTTGCAGTTAATGGCCTGACACGGGATGTTGAGATCGTCGGTGGGCGGACGCCAGAAGACTTTGAGAGCATTGCCCGCCGTTACATCGCCAAACGCCCCGACGATTTCAAACCGAGCTTTGTTGCCAAGATGAAAGCCATCGCTGGCGTTGTGAAAATCCTCACTACCCGAGCACCAGATATGAGCCTTATTGAAAAGCAAAAGGATCTAGCCAAGCTCAACTCGCCGACATACTGCCTGGACAACACCGAATGGTGCGATACCCACGAGCCAAAAGATTTGAAATTAGTTAAAGGACAGGTCGCCTGATTTTGATTTCAACCTTCGTTAACGACAAAACGCCGCGCTCATTATCCGAGCACGGCGTTTTATGTGTTTGGTTGCGGGGCTAAGATTTGAACTTACGACCTTCAGGTTATGAGTTTGTCAGCTTGGTATGTAGACAAACTGGTGTAGTAGATCCTGCAATTGTTACTTGATCTTCTTTTGGGCAAGTGAGGTTGGGGCAAACGTATACATGCAGGTTATTTTCTGTGTATGCCATTTAATTTTTTTTTGCCTTTTGCTTAGATTCTAATGCTAGCCTCGGGGCGAAATCAGACATATTTTATAAGGAATTTGAAATCTTCTGAATTTCTGCTTCTGGCACCAAGCCGACTATATCAGAGCAATGATTCTAAGTCTGCTGTTGCGCGGAAAGCGGAAGATATTTCTGAAGAATCTGAAAATTCAAAATAAATGTCCATTATTAAGGGGTATAGCAGACTCTATTTTCAGTGCTTGAAAAGGTCGGTTCATGACCCGATGCAGACTATGACTACCCGTTAAGTTCACAATTGCGCTGCTTAGCAATTTTCGGTGAGTGCCTGGTCCATAATTTCAATTGCCTGATCGACTTCTTTCTTTGAAATATTAAGAGGTGGTGCAAGACGCCACACAGAATGCGGCCCGCCGACCCGATTAATATTTAGGCCAAGCTGGTAACATCGTTCCGAGAGGGCCGTTATTAGTTCGTGTCCCGGCTCTTTTGTCTTTCTATCGGTAACAATCTCTACGCCGAGAATAAGGCCCCGGCCTCGTACATCCCCTATCGCTTCGTGACGGCTCTTGAGTTCACAAAGACGTTCCTTCAAATATTGCCCGATGTCTGCTGCCCGTTCTGTTAGTTTTTCGTTGATGATCACCTCTACGACGGCGAGGCCTACTGTTGCAGTTAGAGGGTCCGAGGCATGTGATGTATAGTGAGAGAATCCCTTTCGCTTGGCCGCCTCTGCCACGGCATGAGAAGTGATTACGGCGGAAAGCGGCAATCCGCCACCGAGAGTTTTCGATAACGTTAAAATATCGGGGACAATGCCTTCGTACTCAAATCCAAAAAGTTGTCCAGTGCGTCCCAATCCGGTTTGGGCCTCATCAAAGATGAGGAGGATATCTCGTTGATCACAAAGTTCTCTTAAGTGAGCAAAATAACCTTGCGGCGGGACAACTATACCACCGGCGCTTTGGACAGGCTCGACAATTAATGCGGCTTCCTCTCCAACCGATGTTGCATCGATCATTTCGAAACCGACGTCCAAACAGGCCATATCACATTGGTTGACGCAATGACGTATAGGGCAACGATAGCAATTAGGTGCCGGGATAGCCAATGAGCCCGGCATAACAGGGCCATATTTTTTGCGCCCATGGGCATAGGTTGTCGATGCGGCGCCAGTTGTCGTTCCATGCCATGATCCCGCCATCCCGATAATCTCAAAGCGGCCAGTCGCAATTTTTGCAAGTCGTATTGCAGCTTCGTTCGCCTCGCCACCTGTATTTAAAAATTGCACCTTACTAAGCGGAGGGGGAAGCAATTTGCAGAGGCGATTAGCCAAGTCGACAACATCGGGGGACAGCATCGTACTGTCCAGATGAATTACTGTTTGGCCTGCCTTTGCCAAAGCTTCTACGATCTTTGGGTGATTGTGCCCAATGGTGGCGCACATCTGGCCGGATGAAAAATCTAGTATTGCTCGCCCATCTTCGGTGTACAGGTATGATCCATTGGCCCGAACAATCAATTCGTCTGAAAAATCACGGCCATAATGCAGCAAATGTTTTTCAAACGAAATCGTTGGCGATGGAGGTTCCTGAACATAAGTCATCTCGTTTCTCTCCTGGAGGCCGCGACAAGATAGCGACAAGATTTTTTGGTATTGTTTGAAAATGTGCATTGTGATGGAGGGCCCAATTCAAGACAATCGCCAACGTTCATTTGATACTTACTCTCTCCTTCTGTCAGGGTGAGCTGGCCGACGAGGACCCAAACCAACTGCTGAAATACGGCATAAATAGAAGCTGGAAAGATAACCTCAGTACCAGCAGGTAGATCAACAGCAACCATTTCAATTGGGCCACCGGCAGTTGGTGAAATCAATGTACGAGCACAGCCCGATTCCGGGTCAATCCAGTTAGGTTGCTCAGAGGCCCTAATCAATCGTCCGACAGGACCCTCAGCACGGGTCAAGAAGGTCGATAGAGTAATACCGAATGCCGCACACAATCGACCCAAGATAGCCGTAGTAGGGCTTGATTCGCCGCGTTCAATTTTGCTTATCATAGCCTTTGAGACTTCTGACCGCTTGGCAAGATCAGCCAATGACCATTTCAGCGACTCTCGTTCGGTGCGAACACGAACCGCGATTCCATCTGACAAATTATCTGATATAATGGACATATGTCTACTATATGATACATGAGAAAGAAGTCAAACTGTATCTACCCAGTTGAAGTGACGAATTCACTGGATGTCTGTTACTGGCACAAAACTGACATAACAGCAGACATTAAGGAGGACTTAATGTCTGCTGTTGATCAGAAAACTGACTTTGTAATATGATCGATTACCTCTACTACTTTATAGATGTTCTCTGTAAAGTTGGCCAGTAGGGCGAGGCTTATGCCATATATATGAAGTCAACGATCAACTTCTGCCATAACTGGATAACGTTT
Organism: uncultured Alphaproteobacteria bacterium; assembly: GCA_913062525.1. Classification (GTDB taxonomy): domain Bacteria; phylum Pseudomonadota; class Alphaproteobacteria; order Sneathiellales; family Sneathiellaceae; genus Sneathiella. The sequence goes on from CAJXWA010000116.1 coordinate 10,944, forward strand.
CAAAGGAAACGAAGCCAATTCGTCTGCTTCCGATACGCTTCCAGAAGCAAACGATCGGGATTGTTCGTTAACGAACAAACGCCATAACCTGTCGAAGTTACGGCGTTTAGATTTGGTTGCGGGGGTAAGATTTGAACTTACGACCTTCAGGTTATGAGCCTGACGAGCTACCGGGCTGCTCCACCCC
>CAJXWA010000117.1 GCA_913062525.1 uncultured Alphaproteobacteria bacterium
GCAATTGCGCTTGAAAATACGCATCGTTTCGCCTCCAGCTATACACCTGGTAAAAATCGCAGCTTAAAGCGTGTTGATAACGCCAATGAAAGTATCTACCGGGAAGGCGCTGTAAGTTGCCTGTCAGGCGGCGGCGGATTGTTATCGTCAGTTAGGGACTATTTGAAGTTTGCAAATATGATCCGACTGGGCGGCCAGTATGAAGGGGGACAACTCCTTGGCACTCGAACAGTTGAATACATGACCCAAAATCATATGCCGGGTGATCTGGCGTCCATGGGACAGCCTGTATTTTCTGAAGTCTCATTTTCCGGTGTTGGTTTTGGTTTAGGAGGGTGGGTCATGCTTGATCCAACTAAGGCACAGATGATGGGCTCACCGGGAGACTTCGGCTGGGGTGGAATGGCGAGTACGGTTTTTTGGGTAGATCCCTTGGAAGATTTAGTGGTTGTTTTTGCAACGCAATTGATGCCGTCGAGCTTCTACCCACTTAGAAAAGAACTTCGCGCGCTCGTTTATCAAGCGATTATTGATTAGAAACGGTGTCTTCAAGGCCTTTACCGTTGGAATGGTGGCTGCTTGGTAAGATAATGGTGGCCGTCGTTCCTTTGCCAGGAATGCTGCTCAGGGCAACGGTTCCATCAGATTGATGGGCAAAGCCGTAAACCATACTTAATCCAAGTCCAGTACCCTTGCCAACTTCTTTTGTCGTGAAAAATGGCTCGAAAACGTGGGTTAGAGTGTCGGGATCCATTCCGCAACCGGTATCTTCGACGGAAAGCCAGCTATACTCACCAGGATTTAGTTCCGGATATACGCCTTGATTACTTTCATTTATTTCCAGATGACCGGTTTGAATATGTAACTCTCCGCCGTTTGTCATCGCATCTCTAGCATTTATGCATAAGTTCATAAGTGCGTTTTCCAACTGATTGGGATCTGCATTCACAGGGGCAATGTTTTGACCAAAATCGCACCGTATGGTGATTGTCTCTCCCAGCAGGCGATCAACTAGATTGAGAATTCCCTCGATCAAACCATTGAGGTGTAGGGCGACGGGGCGTAGTTCTTGTTTACGGGAGTAGGCGAGCAGGCGCTGAGTAAGTTTTGCACCTCGTTCAGCGGCCTTATCAATTGTCGACATGTATTTGGAGAGGAAGCTGTCGCTCGTCAATTGTTCCTGAACAAGTTCAATGTTTCCCAAAATTACCGCGAGAATATTGTTGAAATCATGGGCAATACCACCAGTTAGTTGACCAATGGCTTCCATTTTTTGAGCTTGATGAAGTTGCTCCTCAATGTGCTTTTTTTGCTCAATTGCCTTGAGCTCGTCAGAAATATCTCGTCCAGCACCCCGATACCCTTTGAATGCGCCTTCGTCATCAAAAACAGGCATGCCACTAATGGACGCGTGGAGAATAGTGCCATCCTCACGCTTTACAGGAAACCGAAGGTCACGGAAAGGCAAATGGCCTTCAAGCATTTTGCGGTGGGCGGCCCATTCCTGATCGGATAAGCTGCCTTTTCCGATAGACCAACGGGTTTGCCCCAGAATATATTCAGAGGCAATTCCAGTGATTTCCTTAAATCTGTCTGATACGGAATCATACCTAAAATTCTCGTCCATCCCCCAAAACCAGTCGGAAGTTGATGCCGCTGAAGCTTCGAATTGAGCTTCACTTTTTCTCAACGCTTGTTCAATTTTCTCGCGTTCAGATATCTCGTTTTCGAGCTCTAATGTACGAAGGGCAACGTGCTCTTCTAAGACTTCATGTGACTCCTTAAGGACTTTTTCAGCCTCTTTAATCTGAGTGATATCGTTAATCCAGAAAACGATTTTGTCGCTGTCCTCCAAAGTTACCCGTGTCCAACTGAGGAATATCCAAATAACCTCCCCGTCGGCACGTAAAAATTCGAGTTCGTGAGGTTTGGTTTTACCGTATTTTTTCAACTCTTCTATTAAGGGTTTTCGTTGTTCTGGATTTTTCCAAAATTGTATCGTAGATGAGCCAAGAAGGTCTTCCTTGGATATCACAAATAACTCGGCTAGGCTGTCATTCACGAACGATAAATTTCCAGTGGAGATCTCTGATATACCCACTGCAACAGGACTGGCAGAAAGCATATTTCGAAGCTCGTCTTCGGCCCTCTTTCGGGTTCTAATTTCTTCTGAAAGTTCTTTGGTTCGTTCAATAATTTGTTCTTCAAGGTCGTTTTTAGATTTTTTAAGTTTTTCCTCAGTTTCACGCAATTCTGTGATATCGGTGGCTATACCTGCTACACCATTTATCCTTCCGTAGGCGTCAAATAACGGGAATTTGGTTGTCAGGAAGGAGAGGTCAACATTTTCATTTCTAATGTACGTTTGCTGTGAAATTGGTTTTTGGAGTGATACAATTTCTTTATCTTCTTCAATAAACGCAGCGGCGGTTTCTTCTGGAAAAATTTCGATATCAGTTTTCCCAATCATGTAGTCTTTAGGCCAATGCATGATTTTCATTAGATTTTGGCTTGAAACCAGATAAACGCCTTCCAGATTTTTAACAAACACATGTGCGGGACTATTTTCGACGATTGCTCTGAACAAGCCTTCAGACTCTTTTAGTTTAACTTCAGCCTTTTTCCTCGCGGTAATATCGAGAATAATTCCAAACAGGCCGATTGGATTTCCCTGGTTATCAGCTATAACAGACTTGTGAAAGACAACATCTTTCTTTTCGCCAACTTCACTTTCTGTTTGAGCTTCGTAGACTTGTTTTCCGCCGGCTGCGAATAGCTCTTCATCTGCTTTTCGGTAAATATCTGCAACCTCTGGCGTAGCCACGTCATAAACGGTTTTTCCGATGACGTTTTCACGGGAATAGCCGTTAAATGTTAAAAATTCTTCATTACAAGCTGTGTAAATGTGATTAATGTCTTTACAAAAAACAGGCAACGGGATGGCTTCAAGAACGGTGTCGGTTATTCCATTTTCCCCAAGAGTGAGAACAAACGGCAATTGATCTTCTGAAACATGTGTTTGTACGATCAGGATATTTTCATGCTTTATACAGCGAAGGGTACAGCGCAGAACTGTACCGAGAGCGGACGTGACGCAAACGTCATCAATTTCAAGGATGCTGGAATTTTCAGGTTGAAGAATATAAGACTCCATTTTTGACCAGCTTTTCGGGTCAATGAAATTTTTGAAGTACGTATCCTTAGGTGGTTCTGAATTGAAAATTAAGGCAGAGTAGTCGTGGTTGGCGCAAATTAAATATCCATCAGTAGACATCAAAAATGCGGGGCCGTTAAGGAAGGAAAGCAACTTCAGTGATTTATCACTCACGTTGGCTCTTTCAGAGTATTGATTAATACCAGTCTGCTTCATTATACCTATTTCACTGTGTATTTCTTACCTTTGAGTAATCTACATCGCTTGTTGTTTCATCTGGAGCAAGATATCCTGTGGTCTTATCACTCGGTAAATATAAGTGAACTTTTGTCCCTTTATTCACCTCACTTAGAATTTGGATGTGACCGGCTGACTGGGCGATGAAACCAAATACCATGGCAAGGCCCATGCCACTTCCTTTTCCCACATCTTTGGTGGTGAAAAAGGGCTCCATTGCTTTTTGAAGCGTAGACGGATCCATTCCGGTGCCTGTATCGGAAACAGTAACGCGGACATAAACACCCGGTGCCATAGTTCCTGATATAGCTTCCATTTTTTCATTGATCGAAAAGTTTTTTGTTTCTATCGATAAAGTGCCACCTGTTGACATGGCGTCGCGCGCATTTAGTGACAAATTGATAATGGCATTTTCAAACTGTGTTGGATCAATCACGCCCTTTATCAAGTTCACTTTGAAATCTGTTTTAATCGAAATCTCGCCGCCAAGTGTCCGGCGCAGCATCTCTGAAAGTCCTTCTAACAACCCATTTACGTCAACGAGGGAAGGGTTCAAGGATTGTTTTCGTGAGAAAGAAAGAAGCTGTTGGGTAAGTTCTGCTCCTTTTTCGCCGGATCTAATGGCGGCCGCAATTCGAGACTTTAACTCAGGTTGCCCCTCTATGTTTTCTTCAATTAATTCCAAATTCCCGATAATGATAGCTAGCAAATTATTGAAATCATGGGCGATGCCGCCTGTAAGCTGCCCAACAGCTTCCATTTTTTGAGCCTGCCTTAGTTTTTCATTTGCATCAGCGATTTCCACCGATTGCAAGACGGTCTCCGTAATATCGGTGGCTGTGCCCAAAAATCCTTCAAATTTTCCATTTTTATCGAAATTACTAGACCCACAAAAAGAAAGTATAAGGGGCTTTTTATCTGCCGTGAAGTCGAGCTGAATATCTCTAAAGTCCCTGGGGGCAGTTTCTAATTCTCGAACGAAGTTCTGAAAATCTTGTGGGCAGTGCTCTTCCAATAAATCGATTAGATTTGCACCACCAAGGCCCAAATTTTCACTGATATCCTGGGATCCCAAATCATCAGAAATGACAGTAATTAGATTATTTTGGTCAGTCTCCCAGAAAATATCTGAACTGGTTTTTGCCAGGGAATGAAACATCTTCATGCTATTTTCTTTCTCAGTTTCAGCGATGCGGCGGCGTTGTAAATTGCTGCCGAGCTGAGTGAGAGAGGTGTTTATTCCACGGATCAAAGATCCGAATTCATCATTTTCATGGCGTGCTGGGATTTTGAGTAATGAACTTTCGGGTCTGTCTACATTTATGGATTTAATTTTGTGAGAAATCTCCAAAATGGGTCTGGTTAAGGTATTGTAAAACGCAAACACAAGGACGAATGTTAGTAAGAAATTTCGGAGTAAACCTGCTGTCAGCACAACAATGGCTCTGTCTAGGAAGCTTTGTGCTAAGTACTGTCCGTCGATCCGTATTTGAAGCAGTCCAGCTGCAGATGTGGCGTTCGACAGCGTGAGGTCTAGACTGTATAATTTTGTGTCGTCAAAAAGAAATTTCGCTAACCAGTCAATGCGGGAGACTTCAGTGGGTCTGATGTGCTCAGCCAGAAGTTCTTTTTCTCCAGCCCCAAATAGTGCGAAAATATAGCCTTCTTTCACTTGGGGATTCTCAAAAGCACCCGCAAGGACATTTTCCGCAAGATCAGCGCTTAAATTATAGGCGGCCTTGGTCGCAGGATCTCTGACGCTGTTCATGATATGTTGGACGTCTTGTAGAACGCCTTTTTGTTCTTGAACAAGGTCATAGGCCAGTTGGGCGATACTAAATACTAGGCCAACTATTACCGCGGCAAAAATCGCGGTTTTTGCCTGTTTTACTGCAATGTTGTCATGCAAATTTTTACGCATTAATTACCCGGTATTTTTATGCAAGGCGCGAACTGCCAAACAGGTATTAATAGGTATAACGTATATTGCGTTTAATATACGTTAAAGGACGTGAGCTTGATTACTATATTGATAGTAACTGTTTAGGTGAGTTTGCGAAACAACGTTTGCCAATTTTGGACGGCTATCTGCTCTGTAAAACCATCTTCATATTGCAGGAAGCCGCGATTTACAATTTTTTGATGTAACGTCCGGGAAGCAATTAACGTTTTTAGGTTATCTGCAAAAGCATTGATATCATCAATAGGGGACAACATTCCAGTTTCCCCGTGGTCGATATAGGCTGACGGTCCCTCCGCTTGTGTTGCTACGATCGGTGTACGTGCGGCCCAAGCTTCAAGTATCACGTTTCCAAAGCCTTCTTGGCGCGATGGAAATACGGTTATATCTGCAGTTGCGAGCAGGGCTTCTTTATCCGTCCGCCACCCCAAAAATCGAACACGATTAGCGACACCGCATTTAATTGCTAACTCTTCTAACGAGTTGCGAAGGGGGCCGTCACCGGCAAGCCATAAATGCGCATCCTTAATTTGCACAAGGGACTGGACGGCAATATCAAGGCCTTTAATTGTATGCAGGCGGCCTAATGCGAGAAGTAGTGGGACATCTTCCGGCGTTGAAAATTCGGACCTTGAAACGGGAGGTTTTGGTTTCCAGTTTAAAAAATTGGGGACGTAATGAACTCGATCTTTTGACCAACCTTGATCAATAACGTGCCGACAGAGATCAGGTGTAATACCAACTAGATGGTCACATTTTTTGAAATATTTTGGATTATAATAGCCGCCCAGACGGGCAAGTTTTGGGAAGGGGCCGGAGGGCGTCATTGATGCTGCACGTGCCATCCAGCTTAAATAAATATCAGGCTTGTAGGTTTTTGATATTGTCCTTAATCGATGGGGAGTAACGAAATCGAGAGCCCCGCCGAATTTTAGATTTTGATGAGAAATGCCGGCAGTTTTGATTTGGGAATCTCGCATTTCATGGGGGCGGGTAACGAGGTGCTGATCCATGTCGGCGCTATGAAATGCGGACGCGAGCTGAATAAAAAAGTTCTCAGCGCCTCCGTTACCGGCTCCGCCGATTGCCTGCATTAACTTCATGAAACCCCCAATGTTTTTCTTGTTATAGGGTATGGGCCGCTTTGTGTATAGCGGCCCATAAAATTCAATTGCGGCTTAATTTATTCGCCTTTGCCGCCTTGCGCAATCCAGCGACCAATGACGAGCCGTTCTTCATCAGTCATTTCGGTAATATTGCCAAGCGGCATTGTGTCTGTCTCAACAACTTGCTGACGGATGCGGGTAACCTCACGTAAAATTTGAGCTTTGCTTTCAAATTTAACGCCTTTAGGGGCAACGTCGAAATCTTCATTGGAAGGCTTCGATGCGTGACAGCTGACGCAGCGTTCACTTACGATATTCTGAACCTGAACAAATGGGACTGCAGGGCCTTCAGAAAGGTCAACAAATTTTGGTGCTGCGGCAAATGCAATGGCAAAAAACAACACGAATGCGACCGGTAAAAGGTAAACTGCCTGTTTGGCCCGTCCTTGGTTTTTCAGATTGAAATAATGGCGCACCAAAATGCCGACCAAAGCAATTCCGGCTAAGACTGCCCACCCATATTCATGTCCGAAAGTACCAGGGTAGTGATTGCTGATCATAATGAACAGAACCGGGAGCGTGAAGTAGTTGTTATGCAAGGATCGTTGTTTGGCTTTAAGGCCGGGCGCCGGATCCGGGGCCTCTCCTTTTTCAGCAGAACTCACTAACGCGCGCTGCCCTGGCATAATGATCATAAGAACATTTGCCGCCATTATGGTTCCGATAATAGCTCCCACATGGATGTAGGCACCTCGGCCACTGAACACTTGGGAAAGTCCCCAAGCGGCGGCGGTTAGCAATATGAATAAGACAACACCAAAGACGCCTTGGTGCCTAATAAGCGGGGTGCGGCAAAGGAAGTCATAAATGATCCAGCCGCCGAGTAACGAGCCGAGCCCGATTAGGACAGCAGCGTCAGAAGATATATCTGCGATCGATTTATCGATTAGATAAATTTCGGCGCCGAAGTAATAGAGAACAGTTAAAAGCGCAAAACCACTGATCCAAGTGAAGTAGGCTTCATATTTAAACCAGTGTAAATGGGGCGGCAGTACCGGCGGTGCATTGCGGTATTTTTGCACTTCATAAAAGCCGCCGCCGTGGATGGCCCATAGCTCACCGCCAACGCCATCTTTATCTTTTTGACCACCTTGTTTTGGTGGCGTTAAATTCATATCCAACCAAATGAAGTAAAACGAGGCACCGATCCAGGCAACGCCTGTGATGATATGAATCCAACGGATCCCCAATTGAAGCCATTCCATTACATCGAATGCCATTTATCCACTCCGCTCATGATTTCTTCGGGTAAATTTGCCCATATTATTTAATCCACCAGTTTTACGGATTTTACTTTTTTTTAAAAGCCTTATAATACGAACATTCTTTCAAATTATTTTTGATAATTAAATGACAAACCTGACAGATATGGCGGCATTTGTCGCAGTAGTAGAACATAAAAGTTTTTCGCAAGCGGGGAGAGAACTCCGCGTATCGACGGCTGTTATTAGTGCTCGCGTGGCAAAACTTGAAAAACAGATCGGTGTTCGCCTACTTAACCGAACCACGCGGCAAGTCGCACTAACAGAAGAAGCGTATCTGTATTTTGAAGACTGTAAACGTATTCTTGAACAAGTGGAGATGGCTGAGGCTGCACTCTCGTCCCGTCGCCACAGGCCTGCAGGGACACTTAATATTTCTGCTCCTACTGTTTTTGGGAGGCGGCATTTAGCACCGCTTCTGCCGGTCTTTCAGCAAGACTACCCCGATCTCCAAATTCGTTTGCACTTGTCCGACGGCTTTGTTGACTTGTTGAAAGACAGCATAGATATGGCTGTGCGAATAGCAACGCTCCCTGATAGTTCTTTAGTTGCCCGTAAGCTGGCGGAAAGTCCGAGAGTCTTATGTGCGGCCCCGTCGTATCTGGAGCGCGCAGGACAACCGGCGTCTCTCCAAGATTTATTAGAGCATAATTGTCTTCTTTTGAGATTCCCCGGATCGCAGCAATTCCAGTGGGAATTTGAGGAAGAGGGCAGAAGTCAGATAATTGCGGTGTCAGGAAATTTGGACAGTAACAATGCGGATGTGTTGAGAGAGTGGGCCCTTGCGGGTTTTGGTATTTGCCTGAAATCCAGGTGGGAGGTAGTTGGGGATTTAAAGGCAGGACGGTTGATCGAAATATTGCCAGAAACACCGCCGAGACCCGTTACTGTTTCGGCGATTTATCCACTTGGAAATATCGTCCCGCCGAAGGTTCGGATAGCCATCGATTTTCTAAAAAATCAGTTTAAAGGCGGAATATAGGCGAGCTGGCTATTTTTCTTCAACCATATGATGCGGGCTTGCCGGATTGTAGAACATTCCAAGCGATAGGCTTTGTGCAATGTTGGCGGCTTTCCCATAGATAAATTCGGCATCTTCAGTGCTAAATAGTTCGTTTAAGGTTTCCTGAAACAAAGTCAGCCATTGCCCGAAGTTATGAGGATCCACTTTCTGGGCAATCTGCATATGTACGCGCATGGGATTACCGCTATACACACCGCTTGTATTGAGGACTGAAGACCAGAATTGATACATTTTTGGAAGATGCCTGTCCCAGTGAGACCCAATGGTATTGTTAAAAATGGGACCGAGGGTTGGGTGGATTTTGACTTTATCATAAAACGTATTAACCATCTCAACGATCTTGTCGTTTGGGACGCGGACAGGTCGTGCGCGATGGCGTTGCTCATCTTCGTTAGGGTACATATTAAGTCACCAAGTTGAGGTATGTCTTGGCAATAAGATTAGCCGAGTAGCGGGATTCTGTCTCTGTGACATATCGTCCCAAACCAATTCGAACAGTGCTGCCGGCTGTTTTCGCATCTAAGCCAAGGGCCGTTAAAATGTGAGACGGGGTTGCTGCATGAGATGCGCAGGCTGATCCAGTAGACAGAGCCAACTCTGGTATTTCCAGTAATAAATCCACAGCTTCTATGCCGGTAAAAGTCGCACTAATGCATCCGGGAATGTGCGACGTCTCAGATCCGTTAAACTGAATGTTCGCTCCCAATTGGTGACGAAGTTCCTTTTTAAACAGATTTGAGATGTGCATTAAATGCTTTCGGTCGGTATCCCTGCATTGACGCGCGAGCCTGGAAGCCTCACCAAACCCCGCGATAAGGGCAGTGGGTAATGTGCCTGCCCTTCTGTTTTCCTGCTGACCACCACCCAAAATTACAGGAGATAATGGTGTGCCACGCTTCACAAATAAGGCCCCAATGCCTTGCGGGCCATATATTTTGTGAGAGGACAGGCTGAGGAGTGAGAGTTGATCGCGTTTAACATCAATGGTTTGCGTAGTTGCGGCTTGAACGGCGTCGCAGTGAAAGAGAATATTTGCTTTTTGGCACAGGGCTCCAATTTCGAAAATATTTTGAAGTGTTCCGATCTCATTATTTGCCATTTGAACAGAGACAAGCGCGACTTCAGTGGATGCAATCGCTGTTTGGAGTTTGCTAACATCTAAGGTTCCGTCTTGTGCCACCGGAAGCTGGCAGAGCTTATGCCCCCGTTTCTCTAGGGCTTGGGCAGTAGTTAGAATAGAACTATGTTCGATTTGTGTGGTCAGGAGGGTTTCGGTATTCGGCCTGAGAGACAGAGGTCCGTGCAAGGCTAAATTGTTTGCTTCTGTTGCGCCGGACGTAAAAATAATCTCATCAGGGTATGCGTTGATAAGGGCCGCGACTTCTGCCTTCGCATTTTGAATAATCGCTTGCGCTTGAAATCCAAATACGTGGCTGTCACTTTCCGCATTGCCGGGAAATGCCATAACTTCAAGCATTAGGCTGCGAACCTGCGGTGCAAGGGGCGTCGTTGATTGATGATCCAGAAAGAGGGGAAGATGGATATCTTGCCCCTCAAACTCGATTGTTTTCTGATGCCTGCTTATGAGTTCCATTGGGTCAAGTAAGTCTCAAGTCTTTCGCTCAAAATCATTTTTTCGGCGTCGTTGCAAAAAGTGGCATCAATACCATTTCTTGCAAGCGTGATGATTTCTTCTTGATTCAAATCCAAGGCATCGGCAACTGCCATATAATTCTCTGTCATGTAGCCACCAAAATAAGCGGGATCATCTGAATTAATTGTGGCTTTTAAGTTGCTTGATAGCATTTTCCGAAGAGGATGTTGCCGCATATCCGTAACACCTGCCAGTTTGTAGTTTGACAGTGGGCACACAGTAAGGGCCATTCCCATGTCTGATAAACGCTTGGTGAGAGCACTGTCTTCAAGGCTGCGGTTTCCATGATCTAAGCGATCAACTTTGAGCAAATCAAGGGCTTCAGTAACGTATGACGGAGGTCCTTCCTCCCCAGCATGGGCGACAAGTTTGTAGCCTTCTTGTTTCGCCTTAGCGTAAACATTCCTAAACTTGGAGGGAGGATGGCCGAGCTCCGATGAGTCCAGTCCAACGCCGCAGATTTTGTCTTTAAAGGGCCGTGCCATTTCTAACGTTTT
>CAJXWA010000118.1 GCA_913062525.1 uncultured Alphaproteobacteria bacterium
CCGAACTTAAAGACGGTTACGACCGAACCTTTGAAATAGAGGCACCTATTCTGCGGGCCAGTAGCATGAGCTACACCACAGATATTTCGGAAACTAAAGATGCTGACATTCATATCATTACAGTACCGACACCTGTTGATGAGTATAATAAACCAGATTTGACGCCGCTAGAATCCGCCTGTAAAGCCATTGGGCCCAACCTGAAGAAGGGGGCGATTGTGGTGGTGGAAAGCACTGTATATCCGGGGGTAACCGAAGACGTCTGCGGTCCAGTACTCGAAGAATTCTCCAGCCTTAAATGCGGTGAAGATTTTTACTTAGGGTACTCGCCTGAACGCATAAATCCCGGTGATAAAGTGCATACGGTGGACAAAATCATTAAAGTTGTTGCCGGGCAGACCGAGCAAGTAGCTGATATCTTGGAAGATTTATACGGCGCAGCAACAACTGGAGGAACATTCCGGGCACGGAACATAAAAACCGCAGAGGCTGCCAAAGTTATTGAAAACGCCCAACGCGACATCAATATAGCCTTTGTGAATGAAGCGACAATGATTTTCCAAAAATTGGGAATTTCAGCTTACGATGTGTTGGAGACAGCTGGTACGAAATGGAATTTCTTGAATTTCACGCCTGGCCTTGTTGGGGGTCATTGCATTGGAATTGATCCGTTTTACTTGGCCCATAAAGCAAATGAAGTTGGACATGACCCCGATCTTATTCTGACTGGCCGCCGAATTAACGAGAGCATGGGACAGTTTATTGCTGACAGCATTGACAAGCATTTGTCAGGGGCTGGCCGCATATTGGTATTGGGTCTGACGTTTAAAGAAAACGTACCAGATTTGCGAAATACCAAGGTGCGTGAAGTCATAACGGGCCTTGAAGCCAAGGGGCATCAGGTAGACGTTCATGATCCCTTAGCAGATAAAGCAGAAGCTCAGCAGTTCTTTGACATCGACTTAAAAGAAAATTTGAGCAATCTGGATGGCTATGACGCCATCGTTGGTGCTGTGGCCCACTCCGTCTATGGGGATATGTCCATCAACGCGCTTGAGGGCATGTTGTCGCCGGGCGGTATTATCGCAGATGTTAAGGGAATTTGGCGTAATGTCGATTTTTCCGACAACGTTCGCCGCTGGCAGCTTTAATCGGCTGTCTCTTCCCTGTTTTTATGGAGTGCCCATTTAACAATGGTCGGCTCGTCGCTGATTAAGCGTCCCTTTAGTAGGATCTGATGGCCGTTTTTGGTGTCACTGGGAGCAGGGCAGTTGATGCTGGCCTCAAGAGTGATTTCAGGATGACTGCTCAAAAATATCCAATCTGACCCCGAGGCTGTTTGCAAAAGAAGGTTTCTGCCATCGACGCTTTTGGAAACCTCGAGTTGCGTATGAAGATGAAACCGTAAGCAAAAATCAGTCGCTTCTTCCATAGTTCCGCGAGCCTGAATGCAGTCTTCGCCCTTGAGGGTGTGACCATCAGCACTCAAGAAAATGCGTCTTGAATGGCTGACATTAAGGCTGTCCTCATACCCTGGATTATTGAAATCGAGCCAAAGGTTCCCGTCGGCTTCGTTTAGCGCCAAATGGTCAGTATTCTCACCTGATTTCGGGACGTGAGGCCAAATTTGCGCGTTTACATCGGCAATACTGATCGCCGAATGAGCTGCGGTTTTGGCCAGCGCCTGCTGCCACGGAGATGTGTCATCCGGGTGGGATCCGCAATTAACAATTAGGCGGCAGTTCTCATGACTAAATTCAAAGCTACCCAGACCGTGATGGTGGGTTTTCTGGAGCAGCTCCTCGCTTCCTGTGTCCATGATGAGAGTTGATTGCCCGCTTTTGAGACGGACAAAACCACCATCTGGAAGGTAAGCTGGGATCTTGGGAACCACGTTGCTTTTAATAAGAAGGCTTTCAATGGCCGCCTGATTGAGTGTGTATCCCCCATTAAACTGGGCAAATTCTCCATCGCGGTGCAAAAAGAAACAGGCAGAGGTAACCAGTCTCTCAATGCCTGCAGTTAGCTGCATTGGCGGCCGGATTTCTCTGTTGGTATAGGTTTCGCGGAGAGAAATTAGGTCGGCAAGAATGGAAAATTGGTGGCTTGGGTTTTTGGAAATATGTGTGCCATCTGGCAGCAACACCTTATCCAACTCGGTAAAGAGTTGCTCTTCGTACGGCACTGCCTCAATTTGCGTGTCGGTAAAGCAGGCTGCACCCAAATAAAGTGCAATGTAAAAGTCCAACCTGTCAGGCTCGTTTGCAAAATAGCGGCAATAGCGTCTTAAATGTTGATGTTGAAGTCTAATTGATTGGATAAATTTGTAATTGAAATCGCCATCACTTTTGGTGAGGAGAAATTCGCTTTGCTGCATCCAATTGATCAGCCGCCTTGCCAGTAAGTGCGGATCCCAAGCAAGAGACTGGAAGGTTTCAAATTCTTTTATCCAAGACAACACCAATGCCCGAGCGTGCCGGCGGCCTGCATCCGAGCCATTAATCGAAAAATCACGTAACCAATTGAAGCGGTGTAACTCTTCCTGCCAAAAAGCGGGCATGTTTTTAACAGACCAAGGCTTCTCGCCGGGAATTTGGCAGCTAACGCCAAGGAGTTGGAAATCCCCTTGAAAAAGGCTGTCGGCTCGCTCTTTAACGCCTTGAATGCAATCTGCAGGGGTAAACAGGAATTTTTTTGGGGTGCGGTTTTTCAGGCTGCGCTGATAGAGGCCGCTTGAAAAGATCTTGTTTTTAAAACTTTGCCGCGGCTGCATCATTTTGCGAAGCCATTTTTGACTGTCCCGCGGCATCGCCCATTAACGTCCAAGTAAGGCGTCGATATTTGCCTTGTAGTGTTCCGGTCCGCCTTTAAAGGCAGCACTACCAGCAACGAGTAGATCCGCTCCGGCTTCGATTACAAGCGGTGCGGTTTCAATATTAATACCGCCGTCCACTTCAAGATCAATGTCCCGCCCGCTTTCGTCAATCATTCCCCGAAGGATTCTGATTTTCTCTAGCTGGGAGGAGATAAATTTCTGACCCCCAAAGCCTGGATTTACACTCATCACCAAAATGAGATCCACCTCGTCCATGATATGTTCGAGTGTTGATGCTGGCGTTGCAGGGTTGAGAGAGACACCGGCTTTTTTGCCAAATGATTTCACAACTTGCAGGCTGCGGTGTAAATGTGCGCCCGCTTCTTGGTGCAACGTGACAATATCAGCACCGGCGTCCACAAATTCTGAAATGTAGGGATCAACTGGCGAGATCATCAAATGGCAGTCAAAGGGCTTATCAGTATAGTTGCGCACAGATTTCGTAATCGCAGGGCCAAAGCTGATATTTGGGACGAAATGTCCATCCATAATATCAATATGGATAAAATCAGCACCGGCTTCGTCAATGGCGGCAACTTCCGCACCCAATTTAGCAAAATCAGCGGCCAAAATGGAAGGAGCAATTCTAACTGGTTTACGCATAACTATCCTCTAACACGTCAATTAGTTGTACACAATGAAGGGCACTACTGTTTTATCATCCGGCAGGCGTAAAAGCCGTCCATACCACCGAGGGTTTCTTTATCAGTTCCGTCCATATGGCAGGGCAGACAGCGAAGGTCACCATCTTTGTTGATGAGCTCGTCCATGCCGTCCACGTCTTCTGATGTGATCGGTACCCGTTTCATTGTGGGATGGCGATCAAGGAATTCTTCGATCTGCCATTCACCTTCTTCAGGCTGCAAGGAACAGGTACTGTAAACCAACATTCCGCCTGATTTAAGCTGGGATACCGTGGCATCTAGCAGGCGAGATTGAAGAGTTGCCAGAATAACAACGTCTTCGGGTTGCTTCAAAACAGCGACATCTGGATGACGGCGAATGGTTCCGGTGCTGGAACATGGGGCGTCAAGCAAAACAGCATCAAATTGTTCTGCGGGCATAAAGCTTGTGCCATCGGCAGCCTTAACTGTCACATCCAGATTTAACCGTTTCATGTTTTCGTCTAGGCGTTCCAGACGCGCTTTTGAGCGGTCAAGCGCCGTTACATTTGCGCCCATAGAGGCAAGCTGTGCGGTTTTTCCGCCAGGGGCTGCACACAGATCGAGGACGCGTTTGCCCTCAAGGTCAGTGAATAGTTTTGCAGGCAAGCTGGCTGCGAAATCCTGTATCCACCACATACCGTCTTGAAAACCTTCAAACGACGTAATGGCGCCGCCGGCTTTACGGCGAAGGTGGCCTGTGGGTAAAAGCTTGGCTTCAAGTTTTTCTGACCAACCTTCTGGATCTTCTTTAACAGAGATATCCAGCGGGGCTTCAATAATATGAGCCTCCGCGATTTTTGCAGCTGTTTCTTTTCCGTAAAACGCTGACCAATCTTCCCACATCCAGTCCGGTGTGTTTCGCCTTGGCTGATTCATCTTATCGAGGAGTTTCTTCCCCTGCCGATCTGTGCGGCGGAGGAGGGCATTTACCAAGCCCTTGAATTTACTGTTTTCAGGGATCAACTCAACCGTATCATGCACAGCGGCGTGAGGCGGGATGTCCAAAAACAAAACCTGCGTGATGCCAATGCGAATAACATTCTTGATGTTTTCTGCGCCTTTTGGCAGCGGACGATCAAGCATGCTATCCATGAGGGCGTCAATTATGCCCAAATGCCGTAGAGCCGTAGAGGCCATTGCGCGGGCAAGGGCGCGATCACGATTTTCCAATCCCTTTAAGGATTCAGAGAGGACATCTTCAAGAAGTTTGCTGTTGCCAATAACTTTATTGAGGATGCTTACGGCGCGTTTGCGCGGATTTGGGAGTTTATCTGTCATAATCGCTATGTACGGGAAATTGAGGCCGGGGTCTATAGTAGTATGAGCAACAATATGTTAGAAATTGGGCAAATTTCAAGATAGGTGGATTTCAATGGACAAGAAACAAGCAAACGATGCGCCGGTTCCGGACGAGCAAAATGCGGCCGCAGAAGAAGAAAAGAAATCATCGGCTCTTAAGGTAACGCAAGCTGACGGTGAAATCGGCGGACCTTCTGGTTTAGAGCCGACCCGTTATGGCGACTGGGAACGTAAAGGGATTGTCAGCGATTTCTAGGCCGCTTTATCGCCGGGCTGTTTTTTACCGCGCTCGGCGATCCAGATGCCACCCAGAACCAACAATAGTGCCAATCCATGAAATATTTCAAATGGTTCGCCTAAAAACGCGACTGCCATTAAAGACGCAAATATAGGCACCAGATTTACAAAAATACCCGCACGGCCCGGTCCGATCAGCCCAACCCCATAGATAAAGAATATCTGTGCGAGGAATGATGGCAGCAGAGCGATTGCGCCAATAAGCATCCATCCTTTAGGCGTTGGCGCCATGGCCGCGCCTGAATAAATCTCATAGGCGAGAAGCGGGATGCAGGTTGCGAAGGCGGCAATGGCCAGAATTGAGAAAAAGGAAAGTGCCGCCACATCAGGTTTAAAGCGCAAGGCCACCGTATAGCCTGCGTAAAGCATGCAGGCGATCAGCAGAAGAAAATCTCCCTGATTTATGGCTAAATCGATGAGTTTTTCAAAACTTCCACCTGAAGTCACCACCACAACACCAATGAGAGTCAGAATCACCCCAATAATTTGCCGGAATGTGACAGGCGATTTGAAGAAAACAAAGGTTCCGATCAACACGAATATTGGGATGGCCCCTTGAATAATACCGATATTGACTGCCGTTGTTGTGTGGGCAGCAATATAAAACAGGGCATTGAACCCTGTGAAACCGATAGACCCCATGGCGATGAAATAGCCAAGGCGCGGTTTGAGAACTGGCCAGTCACGGGCAACGTCTTTTCGGGCAAAAATCAGCAATAGAACAAGCACTGTAGCCCAACGCAGGGTGACTAACGTTAGCGGCGACACTTCACCAACCGCCAAACGGCTAAAGACAGCATTTCCGCCCCAGCAGAGAGTTGTCATGGTCAAAAATAGATACGCATGACCGTTGGCCCCAAGGCCGGGAATGGTGAAGAACTTGTTCATGATGAAAACTTACTTAGGCGAGTAACGGTCTTTAGAGACCGCCCATTTTACAGATATGATCCCATGAAGATTTATCCACAGGAACAACAGAAAGGCGACTTTGGCGGATCAAAGCCAATTCAGCAAGTTTTTCTTCCTGCTTTATGGCGCCAAGCGTCACCGGATCCGGCACAGATTGGATGGCTTTCACATCGACCATTCCAAATCGGCCTTTGGGGTCGGTGTGATCGGGATAATATTCTTTTATCACTTCGACGATGCCAACAATGCTTTTCTCCGTCACCGAATGATAGAAAAAGCAAAGATCACCATTTTGCATGGCTTTCATATTATTGGACGCCTGATAATTGCGAACGCCGTCCCAATATGTGCCCGCTTCTCCAGCGGCCAGCTGATCATCCCATGACCAGCTTCCCGGTTCTGTTTTGATCAGCCAATACTGCATATTTTAGAGCCCAGCGCCGAGGGCGTGTTTCCAAGGTTTAACGTCCACAGATGAGAAAAGACCAGCCGCTGCATATGGATCTTGGGCTACCCATTTTTGAGCTGCATCTAATGAGGTGTCTTCAAAAACAAGCATGCTGCCGTTTGGTGTTTCGCCGTTTTCTGCCGTTGTCGGGCCTGCCAATTTTAAGGCATCGCCCTTGGCCTTTAAGAAATCAACGTGGGCTGGGCGGGTATCCATACGGACTTGCAGGTGGTCTTCTTTATCTACGCAATAGGCAATAAACAACATGATTTCATCCTAATTTCTAAAACGTTTTAAAATCCAGCCAACTTCTCATCTCGAAAAGGTCTGGCGAGTAGTTCTTTGACAACTTCATCTACAGAAGCCCCATGATTGAGTATTTTATCCACTGACTGGCAAATTGGCATCTCAATTTTATGTTTTTCGGCAAGATCACATAACGCTGCAGCGGTATGTACACCCTCGGTCACTGAATTACGGCTGTCCAAAATACTTTTGAGAGACTGTCCGCTGCCAAGGGCAAAACCCAATGAATAATTCCGCGAGGCACTGGAGGAGCAAGTGAGAACCAGATCACCAAAGCCCGATAGCCCCATGAGGGTCTCAGCCCGCGCGCCGAGCTTGTCCCCGAGCCGTAGGATCTCAGCCATACCTCTCGTGATCAGAGCAGCGCGGGCATTTTCTCCAAGATGCGCGCCACCAACAACACCGCATGCGATCGCTAAAACATTTTTGATGGCGCCGCCCATTTGGGCGCCGATGACATCGTTTGTGTAGTAGGGGCGGAAAGTGGGTAGGCCAATTGCTGACACTAGACGTTTTCCAAGTTCGGGTGAGTGTGCGGCCAATGTGGTGGCTGACGGCATGCCTTTGGCAACTTCATGGGCAAAATTTGGGCCAGATAGGATGGCGAATGGCTGGTTTGGCAGTGTTTCCGCGACCACTTCACTCATCATCTTGTCTGAGCCTTTTTCGATCCCTTTGGAGCAGACAACAATAGCGGTAGTGGGGGCAATGAAAGGGGCGAGGGCTTTCAGATTGGCGCGTAAATGTTGGGCTGGAACAACATTTAGCAGAATATCAGCCTTGCAAACGGCTTCAAGGTTAGTGGTCGCCATAATGTTTTTGGGGAGCGGAATGCCGGGCAGATACCGGTTATTTTCCGACGCTGTGTTCATAGCGCTCGCTTGGGCATCATTTCGGCACCACAGCGTTACGTCACGTCCAGCGCGTGCGGCAGCGATGGCAAGGGATGTCCCCCACGCGCCTGCACCAATGACATTTACTTTATCCATATGCTTTAATCCTGCGCTTCGTTGCCATTAAGTAACACGAAGGCGCGGAAATCCAAATGAAAGAAGAGGTGCAAATTTGACATTAACATGAGAAATGAAGAATGTAGTGCCATGAAGAATTGGACAAACTCGTCAATATTGCAACTGGATTGAAATCGCATGAACCAGCTTATGGTGACCCGTACGGATCAATTGAAGACAGGTATATTGAAATCGGCAAGGAGCCGATTTTTGGGGCCGGGGTTTGGCAAAACGACCATGACTGAAATCGCCAATGATTGCGGAATATCACCAGCGCATTTGTATAATTTTTACGAAAACAAACTAGATCTAGCCGTGGCGATAATGGACAAGTTCATGCAAGAACAAGAAGGAGAACTTTCTCATGAGCTTGCGCGAGATGTCCCGTTGAATAAGGCTCTTCGGTCCTATTTTCAGACAGAGTTTGATCATAATTTTCAAACGCAAGCCCAGCATCCGGGATTAGCCGATTTGATAAATAGGGTACGGCGGCAGCGAAAAGTCGCCGCAGAAGGGTTTCGAATTCGATATTTGAAAGATCTATCCCTATTTCTGGATCGGGGCATGCGGGGTGGTCAGTTAAAGGCGAGTGATCCCTTTTGGCTCGCAGAGACATTGCACGCTATGACATTTCCATTTCGCAACCTGGCATTCCCCGTCCAAAATACATTGCCGGAAATGCGTCTTCAACTGGATGCTGTTTTGGATGTTATGTTGGCGGGAATTGAGGCTTAAAAAATGCCCCCCGCCGGGAAGCGAGGGGCAAGGTCTGAGCTAGAGAGGATAAGCAATGCTTATACTCAAGAAGGATATTACAGATAGTTTTTGCTGTTGCAAGTCATTCTTAATAGCAAACTGTAATTTTAGCGCATTATTTTTATGAATTCTCAGTAAATGGCAGTTTATATGGGTTTTTTGATCTAACTAATTAGAGCTTTTTTTGCCAAAATAATGCCTGTCCCGCTTCAGGGTCGAGACTGTAGGGCGCAAAACCAAATTTTTCATAGGATTTTTGCGCAATTTTATTGGCTGAAAGAACTTCCAGTGTAATCTTGCAGCAGTTCTTGTTTGTTGCAATTTCTTCGATTTTGGTCAGCAGTTTTTGGCTTAGACCGAGCCCGCGAAATTCACTGAGCACGATGATGTCGTGAATGTTGATAAGCGGGGCACAAGAAAAAGTGGAGAAGGCCTCAAAACAATTACTGAGCGCCGCCGGTTTCCCATCTACATAGCAGATTAGGGAAAAAGCGTGCGGGAGTTTGGCTAAGCTGTCTGCCAGATTCTGTTTTACAAAATCAGGCAAGGCATCTCCGCCGCCCATGGGATCAAGCGCATAACTGCTGAGCAAGTGAATAAGGTCGCTTGCATCGCTGGTATCAGTGTAATCGATTAGACGGACATTTATGCTCATGGGGCCTTCTCACATCTAGTTAAGCTTCAAATTTTTTGACGCCGGTCTCAGTTCCCACAAGAACCATATCAGCGAAATTGATAAAGAGACCATGTTCAACCACACCTGCCATGGTGCTCAAGGTGATGGCAAGCTCTTCTGGGTTGTCGATGGCACCAAAGGCGCAGTCGATAATCAGATTGCCTTCATCGGTGTAAAAATTGTCACCGTCTTTTTGTCTAATGGCGGGTTCTGATCCCAATGCTTCCATTTTTGGCAGCAGCGCACCGGCTGCAAAAGGAACAACTTCTACCGGCAGTTTAAACGCGCCGAGGGTATCGACCATCTTTTTGTTTTCAGCGATTATGATCAATTGATCTGACAGGGACGCAACGATTTTTTCGCGAAGATGAGCGCCGCCGCCGCCTTTAATCAAGCGCATTTCAGGGTCAACTTCGTCGGTTCCGTCAATGGTGAGATCAATAACTGAAACTTCGTCCAGTCCAACAACCTTTATACCAAGGCCTTTTGCTTGGGCTGCGGTGGCTTCTGACGTTGGAACGGCCACGATATCTAGACCGTCTTTTACCCGTGCGCCAACAAGATCAACCATTTTGGCGGCAGTTGATCCAGTTCCAAGACCAACAACCATACCGTCTTTGATATAGTCAACAGCGGCTTGGGCAGCTGCAAGTTTCTGTGCATCTTCGTTCATTTCAAGTCCTAGTGTTCAGGCTTTATATCCTGCAAAGGGTGCAGGTTCAGCATTTGGATCTAACGGCCAACGCGCACGCGCTGCCAAATCAAGGGTATCTGTGAGGCCAAGACGCAAGCGTTCAACGCCAGCCCAAGCAATCATGGCACCGTTATCGGTACAGAGTGCAGGCGGCGGAACAACCAGTGTGTAGCCATTTGTTTTAGCCAAACTATCGAGGGCAGCGCGCAGGCATTGGTTGGCGGCAACGCCGCCTGCAATGACAATGCTGGAGGCATCTGGGTAATCGATTTTGTATATCTTTAATGCCTGCTTCATGCGATTGATAAGGGCATCTGTCGCTGCTTTTTGAAAACTGGCTGCCAAATCAGATTTATCCTGATCGGTAACCGTCTCCCCTAGTTTTTCAAGGACTGTTCGAACCGCCGTCTTTAATCCTGAGAATGAAAAATCGCAGCCGGGCCGCCCCTTCATAGGGCGTGGTAAGTTGAAGCGGTCTGGATCTCCAGATTTAGCTGTTTTTTCCACAGCAGGTCCGCCAGGAAATCCAAGTCCCATCATTTTTGCCGTTTTATCAAAGGCCTCGCCAACAGCATCATCAATTGTAGTGCCCAGGCGGCGAAATTTACCGACGCCTTCCACAACAAGAATTTGCGAATGACCACCCGAGACTAATAAAAGTAAATAAGGGAACGAGATTCCGTCTGTCATTCGAACAGTTAGTGCATGACCTTCTAGATGATTAACCCCGATAAGGGGGATATCGGTTACGGCGGCAATGGCCTTTGCCGTCATTAACCCCACAAGAACACCGCCAATAAGGCCGGGTCCAGCGGTAGCGGCAACGGCTGAAAGATCGGAATACTGGACATCCGCTTCGGCCATAGCTTGGCTAACCAGTCGGTCCATTTGCGTGACATGAGCACGCGCAGCAATCTCTGGCACGACCCCACCAAAGGGGGCATGTTCTTCAACCTGCGACAAAACGACATTTGACAATAT
>CAJXWA010000119.1 GCA_913062525.1 uncultured Alphaproteobacteria bacterium
TCTTCTTGTGACATGCGAACGCAAACTTCTTCACACAGAATTTCTGTAGGACACACACGAGAACAGGCACCCCCCATGATATTCTCACTTAAAATATCGATGGCCGAGCCGCGATAGTTTCCTGTTTGAATTTTGCGGATAAAATTTGGAATATCAATTCCGGTCGGACATGCCTCCATGCACGGGGCGTCGTAACAGAAATAGCAGCGACTAGCTTCTATTAATGCCTTGGATTCCCCAAGCGCTGGATACATATCATCAAAATTTTTGGAGAGTTCTTCAGCAGACAAGCGGCCCGCTGCGATATCAGCGATATCACCCATTTCAATTTTCCCTAGCCCAGTATTTTTGATCCCGACTTATGCCGGAGTTTTCCCTACGGAAACCATAGTCAAAAACTGACCAAACGGTCAAGTTTAATTGAAAATAAAATCAAAACGGTGAAAAAGTGGCACTTTTAGCCAACAAATTCGCCGTTAAATTAGGAAAAACCGAAAAAGAACAATGAGCAATCTAGTAAAATGTCATATTGGAAAGATAAAGACAGCGAAGAATCAAACGCCCCGTAACCTGTCTGCTTTCTTGTTCAAACCATCTAACGCAGAAAAAGAGGCCGCATCATTGAAACTATCAAATGATCCCGTCTGTAAAATGGTATTAAAGGAAGAAATCATTGCCCCATAAGCAACCCGTGACAAAGAAGAGCCGACACTTATCCTTTTTACGCCCGCTATCTGGAGCTGACTGAAAGTTACGCCCACCAAACCGATGCTGGCTACAACATTGACAGGTCGACCGACACTTTCGCATACGGTGCGAATTGCATCTATATCTGGAAGTCCCGGGGCGTATAATACAGAAGCTCCGACCGCCTCATACCCCACTAGCCTCGCGAGGGTATCTTCAAAATCGTTGCGTCCGAACAAATAATTCTCTGATCTTGCCGTTAAAACGAAATCGGGATCGTATTTATTGACGACCTCCATGGCAGCAGCAATCCGCTCGATTGCCAGAGACTTATCATAAAGCGGCTTTTCCGGGTTTCCTGTTGCATCTTCAATAGCGCAACCCGCAAGACCAATTTCAATTGCTAACTTAACCGTTTCTGCCACATCTTCAGGACGATCCCCATACCCATTCTCAAGATCGGCACTCACGGGTAAATGAGTCGCTTCAACAATTTCCGTCACATGATCCAACACTTCCCCCCGACCTAATGCACCAACGTCACTTGATGCGCCTTTAGAGAATGCAAATCCGGCACTTGTGGTTGCCAAGGCTTCCGCCCCCAAAGCCGTGAGCATCTTCGCAGAGCCAACATCCCAAGGGTTTGGGATAACAAAGGTCCCTTTTCTTTTGTGAAGGGCTGAAAATAGAGTGGTTTTTTTGCTTGTAACTTTCACGCAAGGCCTCCTGTAAAGATCGGCGAAATCTATTTTGTTCTTGTTATGTTCTATACTATAATTATTTCGTCATAGAGTGCAATGCCAACTGAGTAAAAAACACCTATTTGGTTAAATATGAGAATAACTCTTGAAAAACTTGTTCGCTATCAACACAATTGATCAACAATTAGGCAATTAGTGAATCAAATATGACGTCAAATGATAACAGCACAAACCAAGGTCGTATCCGTCAGGAGAATGAAAAACGCATCCTTCAAGCCGCTGAAAAAGTGTTTTCGGAAAATGGCTTTCGGGGCGCTACAACAGCTGCCGTTGCAGAACAAGCGGGCCTTCCCAAAGCAAATATCCATTATTACTTTGGGACTAAAGAAAAACTTTATCGCACCGTTATTGATGACATTGTCGAACTTTGGTTATCCTCGTTTCGTGAAATCACGGAAGAAGATGATCCTGCCTCCACTCTTGCCGATTACATTCGGGCAAAGATGGAACTCTCTAAAAATCGTCCTGAAGCATCCCGGGTTTTTGCCAACGAGCTTATCCGCGGGGCTCCCCGCATTGGTGAATATTTGTCTGGCGACTTGAAGGAATGGGTAGATCAGAAATCTGCAATTCTTGACACGTGGATCGAGCAGGGAAAAATGGCGCCCCTTGACAGTACAAAACTCATTTTTCATATCTGGGCCATGACACAAACATGGGCTGACTTCGAAGTTCAATGGAGCGCTGTCCTTGGGAATCCCAAAGGGCTTACCGACGCTGATTTTGAAGATGCGACCAATGCCATTATAACCACAGTTCTCAGAAACTGTGGTTTGATCCCTGTGCCGCCGCGAAAAACACAAACTGATCTTCACATTGCGATGTGATTTTGGACATAATAATAAAGTAGCCAACCATGAACACCTCCAAAATATTTTTCAATAAAGCTGTTATATTCATAATTATCTTTGCCTGGGTCTATCATATTGGCGCAGTGGTAATGGTCTTCAGCGAATTCCCAACAGATGCTGACACTTCGGCCACAGAGACAACCGCGACTGGGCTAAATTTTACTTCAGTGCAGTCTATAAAACAAACGAACCCCTTACCTGAACTGACTAAATGGACAGCCCGCGACGGCAACGATTTGTATTATCGGCGATATAAAAGTGAAACCTCATCGGATAAAACCCTAATCCTACTTCACGGCTCTGGTTGGCATAGCCAACAGTTCCAGGCGCTCGCATCCCACATTGCAAAATCCGGAGTTGCAAACGTCATCACCCCTGACCTGCGAGGGCATGGAGTGAGGCCTGCGGCGCGCGGGGACGTTTCATATATTGGTCAATTTGAAGATGATCTCGCAGACTTGATTTCAGAACTCGGCAAGACACAACCAAACCAGAAGATTATTATGGGCGGTCATTCGTCTGGCGGTGGCTTAGCCGTTCGTTTTGCAGGCGGGGAATATGGAAAGCTTGCCAGTGCTTATGTGTTGCTAGCGCCATACCTCAAATACAATGCCCCTACTACCAGAGTGAACTCAGGGGGATGGGCACGCCCCCTCACCCGCAGGATTATCGGACTTTCCATGTTGAACCAAATGGGCATTACGGGGCTTAATAATCTGACAGCTATTGAATTTAATTTTCCAAAATCCGTATTGGACGGCCCACTTGGAGCCACAGCGACATCTCGTTACAGCTATCGCCTAAACACATCATTTGCCCCAAGAGACGATTTTGAAGCAGACCTAAAAGCATTGACACAGCCGTTTTTGTTAATCGCGGGATCTAATGATGAAGCTTTTTTTGCAGACAAATATGAGCCTGTAATCTCTGCTAACACCGCCTCAGGTACATACTCGATTTTGCCAAACCAAGACCACCTTGGTATCGTCAATGATCCGCGAGCCCTTGACGAGATCGCCAACTGGATGACGCACCTTAAATAATATTCCCCCTACGAATTCAGGGGGAATACTTAATGGGCAAATTCCAACGTTTACTCTTTGCTTAGAGCGCTATTTGATTTCTTAATCATCACAATATCACTCAGTTCTTGATAAAGTTCGCTACCGGATGCTTTGAAAATTTCAGACATATCCTTCATGCCATCATCCGCAAAAGTTCCGCGAATTTCCTGACTAATTTTCATTGAACAGAATTTCGGACCACACATGGAACAAAAATGAGCGATTTTGTGGGCTTCTTTTGGAAGTGTTTGATCATGGAATTCAATTGCTGTTTCAGGATCTAACGATAGATTAAATTGATCCATCCAACGGAACTCAAACCGTGCCCGGCTTAACGCATCATCTCGTAGTTGTGCACCCGGATGACCTTTGGCCAAATCGGCAGCATGAGCCGCAATTTTATAGGTTATAACGCCTGTTTTAACGTCATCTCGGTTTGGTAATCCCAAATGCTCTTTCGGTGTCACATAACACAGCATGGCACATCCAAACCATCCAATCATGGCTGCTCCGATCCCGCTCGTAATATGGTCGTATCCCGGCGCAATATCAGTAGTTAGCGGACCCAACGTATAGAATGGGGCTTCGTCGCATTCTTTCAGTTGTTTATCCATATTGATTTTGATTTTATGCATGGGCACATGGCCTGGTCCTTCAATCATCACTTGTACATTTTTCTTCCAAGCAACTTTTGTCAATTCTCCCAGAGTTTCAAGTTCGGCAAATTGTGCGCGGTCATTTGCATCAGCAATACTTCCAGGGCGCAACCCATCCCCAAGTGAGAAACTAATATCGTACTGACGGGCAATATCACAAATATCTTCGAAATGAGTGTAGAGAAAATTCTCCTCGTGATGCGCCAGGCACCACTTCGCCATGATTGAGCCACCCCGACTGACAATGCCGGTTACCCGGTTCGCTGTTAGATGAATGTAGGACAATCGAAGCCCCGCATGGAAGGTCCAATAATCAACACCTTGTTCAGCCTGTTCGATGAGGGTGTCTCTAAACACTTCCCAGCTTAAATCTTCCGCAATTCCATTCACTTTCTCCAACGCCTGATAGATCGGAACAGTCCCTATTGGAACAGACGAATTACGAATAATCCATTCTCTAATGTTGTGAATATTTCGGCCTGTGGACAGGTCCATCACCGTATCGCCGCCCCATCGCGTCGCCCAAACCATTTTATCAACTTCCTCAGCCACAGAGGATGTAACCGCAGAATTACCAATATTAGCATTCACTTTAACCAGAAAATTACGACCAATAATCATTGGCTCTAACTCTGGGTGATTGATATTGGCTGGAATAATTGCTCGGCCGCGCGCGATTTCATCTCGAACGAATTCTGGCGTAATGATATCTGGTATCTCCGCACCAAAGGCTTCGCCGTCCCGGGTCGTGACGTCTACCCGTCCCATATTTTCGCGGATGGCAACAAATTCCATTTCCGCCGTAATTACTCCCTGCCGCGCGTATTCCAACTGCGTTACCGCGTGCCCTGCTGAGGCACGGCGCGGGGATGGAAGATTTGGAAATTCTGAAACCAGATGATTTTCACTGGCAAAACCATTATCAGCATCATTGACCTTGCGCCCCTGATAGACTTCTACATCTTTTCGTGCATCTATCCATGAAGTCCGTAATTTTGGAAGGCCATTTTCAAGGTTGATATCTGCATTTTCTTCAGTGTAGGGCCCTGAAGTGTCATAAACCAGAACAGGTTCTTCATTTGCACTTGGGTGAAGACTGATTTCACGTATTGGCACGCGAATATTTTTGTGAATTTTTCCGTGGAGGAATATCTTTCGAGAGGCTGGCATAGGCCCCATCGTTACTTGAATATCGGCTACTGTTTTAGACTTTGTCATTCGGATCTCCTGTTTTCAGAAGACCCGGGAATGCGAGCGGTGTGGATATAGGAAGGATATGATTTCTCATATGCCTATTAAAAGCCCCGTCCCTCCGCCGGTATTACCCGGATCAGGTTCAAAGGGTTTCCGCGGCGCTCACATTGTAGGCTTATCGGTGTCTCAACCCTTTCACAGGGCTCCCCTCGGTATTTGCATACTTAGCGAAACCCAGTTTCCGGGTCAACAGGGAATTTTAACGGATCAGTTACCTAGCTCTTCTTGCAAGATTTCAAGTTCCAACCAGCGTTCCTCTGATTTCTCATGCTCAAGTTTAGCGTTGGTAAGTGCGTCCAATGTTTTCTGGAACTTATCAGGGCTTTTTGTAAATAAATCCGGGTTTGCCATGTCAGCCTCTAGCTGCACGATCTTAGCTTCAAGTTCTTTAATTAGCATCGGTAATCTGCCCAAATCCCGTTGATCTTTATAGGTCAGCTTGCCCCGTGATTGTTTTGGTTTGTCACTTACAGCTGTCGTTTTTTTTCCCTGTAATTTTGGTTTTTTTGCTTCATTTCTTTGACGAATATAATCGGTATAGCCACCAACATATTCATCAACACTGCCATCGGTTTCAACGGCGATAACGGAGGTTACAAGCTGATCGAGAAAATCACGGTCATGGCTAATGACAATGAGTGTACCGTCATAACTCCCCAACATATCCTGCAACAGATCCAGTGTTTCCATATCAAGATCATTGGTCGGCTCGTCCAAAACGAGAAAGTTACTTTGGCGAGCGAGCAATTTTGCCAGCAGTAAACGGTTTTTCTCGCCGCCAGATAATGATTTTACAGGGCTTTTCGCTTGTTTTTCATCGAATAAGAAATCACGTAGATAGGCAACCACATGGCGGACTTCACCCCGAACCAACAATTGTCCGCTGGCAGGATCAGCAAGTGTATCCCATAGACTTTCTTCTGGATCTAGGGTGTCGCGCTGTTGATCAAAAATCGCCGTTGTCAAATTGGTGCCAAGCTTTACCGTTCCGGTATCGCAATCCAGCTTGCCCATTAACATTTTCAATAAGGTTGTTTTACCGGCACCGTTCGGGCCAATCATACCAATGCGATCGCCACGGATGATTTTCGTTGAAAAATTGTCAATCACCAAATGGTCGTCAAAGGATTTACTAATTTCAGTGGCGTTGACGACGATTTTACCACTTTTCTCACCGGCGCTGGCTTCAAGTTTCGCATTTCCAACCCGCGAAGTCCGTTCCGCTCTCTCAGATCGTAATTTATGCAAATTCCGAATACGGCCTTCATTTCGGGCGCGCCTCGCCGTGATCCCTTTACGAGACCAATCTGTTTCTTCGGCAATGCGTTTATCAAGCTTTTTCAGCTCCACCTCTTCAGAGCGGAGAATTTCTTCTGACCACTCATCAAAAGCCGCAAACCCCTTGCCGTGTGTGCGCAGTTTTCCTCGGTCCAGCCAAAACAGCCGGTTCGTTAGATTTTTCAGGAATTGACGATCATGGCTGATGATCATTAATGCGCCTTTAAACGACTTGAGCTCGTCCTCCAACCAAAGGATGGTCTTAATGTCCAAATGGTTAGTCGGCTCGTCTAGAAGAAGAACATCAGGGTCAGATACCAATGCTTCTGCAAGGGAGACACGTCTGGCTTCACCGCCAGAAAGTGTTTCCAAAAACCGGTCACCATCAATCGCGATGCCATCTAGGACCTGGTCAACCAAATACCCGTGATCCATACCGTCTTGGCGCAATTCAGGCGGCAAACCCTCTGTCACTTGTTGGTATACAGTGCGGCCGGGAATAATTTCCGGCTGTTGACGCAAATATCCAACACGTGTTCCGCTTTGCGCAAATCTATCGCCGCCATCAAGTTCAATATCACCGGCAATTGACTTCAACAACGTTGATTTTCCGGATCCATTACGCCCGACGAGCGCGATCCGCATTCCCGGCTCAATACCGAGTGATATTTTATTGAACAGATCGCCACCACCAAACGTGATACGCGCGTCTTGAAGGGCCAGAATGGGTGCAGCCATTGTAAATCCAGAAGTTAAAAATTACGTCACAAGACCCGGCTTCTAGCATTTTACCAGCCCCCTCGCAATTTCTATCAGGTCTCACCCTTGCTAAAGCAGCTCGCGCTTTATATAAGAGGGCTATTAAGTTTAAGACGAAATGATGAGAAAGCCCTCATCGCGGCTTCGAAATCGCTTTAGAGAAGAGATACAAATGTTTGTTATTGCAGCACTTTACCAATTTGTTCCATTGCCAGACTACAAAGGCCTACAACCAAAAATTTTGAAGGTCTGCCTTGAAAATGAAATTCAAGGCACGTTGCTTTTGGCTGAAGAGGGAATAAATGGAACTATTGCGGGTACACGTGCAGGCATTGACACTCTGTTATCATACTTAAAAAGTGATCCGCGCCTTGAAAATCTGTCTCATAAAGAAGCAATTAATGAAGAGCAGCCTTTCTATCGTATGAAAGTGCGCCTCAAAAAAGAAATTGTGACGTTGGGCGCACCCGGTACTGATCCTAAAAAGATGGTTGGCGCTTATGTAAAACCCGCTGATTGGAACGCGCTAATTGCTGACCCAGATGTATTGCTCGTCGACACGCGAAATGACTACGAGGTTGAAGTTGGCACGTTTAAAGGCGCGTTAAACCCAAACACGACGACTTTCCGCGAGTTTAAAGATTACGTTGAGACTAATCTGGATAAAGATAAACATAAGAAAGTTGCCATGTTCTGCACTGGTGGTATTCGCTGCGAAAAATCAACATCGTATCTACTGCGTGAAGGCTTTGAAGAGGTTTACCACCTTGAAGGCGGTATTCTCCAATATTTTGAAGATGTTCCAGAAGAGGAAAGCTCATGGGAAGGTGAATGTTTCGTTTTTGACCAACGCGTAACTGTCAATCATGCCCTAGAAAAAGGGTCATACGATCAGTGTTTTGCTTGCCGTTTCCCCATTACTGAAGATGAAAAGCGGTCACCCGATTATGTTAAAGGTGTTTCTTGCCCTCATTGCATAGACAGCCTTACGGACAAGAAGAAAGAACGTTTCTCCATGCGTCAAAAACAAATTGAACTCTCCAAAGAGCGCGGAGAAGATCATATTGGGAGCAAGATTATTGCGTAGACAATGTTGATATCTTTTTTAAAAAATATTGGTCGATTTCGACCGATTTTGATTACCTTGGTATCGCTTCTCATCGCCCCAGTTTTAGCAGGGGTGTCATCCGCTGCCGACAATCCATTTAAGATTGTATATGCTTCCGCATGGCCGCCCTATTCTGAAGGCGAAGGTCCTAACGTTCGAGGTATTCTACCAGCCTTAATGAAAGAGCTGCTGGAACAGAAAATGGGCGTATCTGTTGAACATGTTGGTGTTCCGTGGGCACGTGCTCAACAAATGGTTAAAAAGGGTGTTGCTGATGCATTTGTCACTGCACCGACTGCCGAACGTTTAACCTTTGCTCGTAGCTCAACTGAATTTGTATATTCCGTTGAGTTTAGCCCCGCCGTCATTAAAGGCTCAAAAATTCAAAAGAAAATATCTGAAGGCGCAAAAATTCCTAACGATATCTCTAAATTTGGGTTTTGTGACGTCCTTGGCAATAATTGGGCAAAGCAATATTACAGCAAGCATAACATTACCTATACAATTGCAAAAGACGCCGAAGAATGTGTCAAAATGATCCATGCTGGACGATTAGATATTTTCATTCATCCAGCTAACGTCACTGGAAAAGCCATTGAAAAATTTGATTTAGCAGATTCTTTTGAAATTTTCGACGCAGTTCCTGAAAGCCCAAAATTTACATTACTTTTATCAAAAAAATCCAAATTCAGCGCTTCACTGCTTGAGCCTTTTGATCAAGTTCTCTCTATTGCAAAATCTAATGGAACGTATGAGCAGATATTGCTTAAATATCGGAAGATATATCAAGACAATAAGCTGTAACTCTCGCCCTAATGTTCACTTGGACATTAAGTATTCGAGATAATCACCGCTACGAATATGGATATGTCGGCTTACATCACGGTTATAAATATAAACCCAAGCTTTAACTTCCTGTTTACCATCTAACGTAACTCGACAGGACCTCCGCAAGTATAGTTTTGGATCAGGAAAGCTGGCCGAACATTCTTCCCATTCGTCCAACTCGCCTAAAACCACGCCAGAATTCTCAAGTTTAAAACATTCCCCATAAACCCGGTATTTTGGATCTTTACCCACCAAAACGCCTGGATAATCACCCAAATCATAAAGTGAGCCCAGAATGTAACCATCTGCAATATATTGGCAGTAGTCCGATAACAGATGAGAATTTGGCCCATTACTATTTTTTCTTAACGTGCCATATACGAAAATATACTCACCTGCCATCGCCGCGGACCTTACTTTTTAGGGTAACTGAAGCCAAGACCGGCGCGGGCGTCATTCTGAACGCTGTATGGCGGAATTGGATACCGTAGACCGTTTGCAGACAGCTTCGCTAGGCCTTCAATGGTTTTTGGAAGATACGCTGGCGGAATAGCCATAAGAAGCTCGTCCTCCATCACACCGCCATAGCGCCGCTCAGCGAAACACGGAAGTGATAGGCTTGGTTCCCCCGTTGAAAGTGCACGCCCCCAACTATCTGCGCACGAACTCTCCCCAATTACAGAGAAATCAAGTTTTTTATATCCAGCCCATTGCAATCCATTAATGAATAAAATCATCTGGGCCGGTGTCATATAGATTAGACATATGTCCGGCGGGTCCAGCTTACCTGTAGCGAGTGGCGAGACTGCCATGGCTTTATATTTTCCGTAAGGGACAACCGTCATTTCTTCTTGGTGAACACGGGTATCTTCCTCTGTCTCCCACCACACGCCGGTATAACGCGCACCCTTTTTCCATTCATCATCTTGGGGATGAAGTCCTAAGACAGCGCCGCACTGAGATCCTACAAAATCATCCTGGGTAGCACCAACAGTCCAGCCAAGCCGGCATGCCTGCCCCACAATTTGATCGGCCGTATGAATGGAATCTGGCCTGCGAATACGCGGAATAGCTTCCATTTCCTCAACAGTTTCAAATAACTTCATACCAATTGGCGTTGCCCGAACTCTCAAATATTTGGTGAGCCCATCCAGCAATGCTGTCCAATCGTAATGTCCCTCTAGCGCATTCATGTTTATCTCCCTGTTATTATTATTTTCTGGAAGCATCGAATTTTCGATGATCAGAGTACATCAAACATTAGCGTATCCATCTATTCGCCGATAGAATAATTCCACTTCAGACACAACATGCTTCAACGGTAATGTTTCTCGAATAACTTCGTTTCCATGATCATCCCTTACTATCGTTCGGGTGATCCGCTCCCCTGCAGGTTCCCCAATCAAGCAAAGTGATTTTTCGCCCCACGGACGATAAACAACGGGCTTGCCAATACCAAACAAGCCAACTGTAGGGATCTTCACGGCAACCGCCGTATGCATTAAACCAGAGTCGTTGCCAACGAACAAATCACAACGTGACAGTATCTGAGCGGCTT
>CAJXWA010000120.1 GCA_913062525.1 uncultured Alphaproteobacteria bacterium
AACATGGAAGTTATTGAACATGTCGCTGACATAGAAGGTTTCTCTGAGGCCTGCTGTTCAATGCTAAAACCCGGCGGCCTTATGTTTGTCGCCACACTGAACCGCACCATGAAAAGCTATGCGCTTGCGATCGTTGGCGCCGAATATGTTTTACGGTGGCTTCCCCGCGGCACTCATAACTGGAAAAAATTCCTCCGACCATCGGAAGTCGTCAAATTGTTGCGATATAACAATCTGACAATTTTGGAAATGACAGGTGCCAGTTACAATCCGCTTGAAGACAATTGGCATTTAAGCGACGACTTAAACGTCAACTACATGTTGACGGCAACTAAGTAATCCTCTCAAATTCCTCAATTGACCTTTTCATCGCTTGTGGATTAAGTGAAGCGTTCAACTCATTAAAAGGCCGAATTTATGAAAAAATCACCGCTCGCCCCGGAAAATTTCCCTGACATGCCTGCCATCTCTGGCGTGCGCTTTGCCACGGCTAATTCCGGCATGCGATATAAAGAGCGGGATGACCTTCTCTTTGCAGTGATGGATGAGGGAACAACTGCCGCAGGTGTGTTTACTAAAAACTCCATGCCCGGCGCACCTGTTGATTGGGGCCGGAAGATCTTGCCTGCGGGCAGGGCCCGTGCGCTTGTTGTAAATGCAGGCATTGCCAATGTGTTTACAGGTGCTGCAGGGATTGATGCGGTTGAGCAGACGGCTGCTACTGCCGCCAATCTGCTTCAAAGCACCACAGACGAAATCTATATTGCCTCTACCGGGGTCATCGGTGAGTTAATTGACACGGCCTGCATTACAAATACACTGCCAAATATGCTCGATGGTTTGTCCGAACTTAACGGAAAAGCGGCCGCAGAGGCTATTCTGACAACAGATACCTTTGCAAAAGGCGCAAACACCACGTGCCAGTTAAACGGTAGAACCGTCACCATCAGTGGCTTTGCAAAGGGATCGGGCATGATTGCCCCTGATATGGCGACGATGTTGGCCTTCCTTTTCACAGATGCCAATATTCCAGCGCCTATTTTGCAGGAGCTTTTATCCTCGGAAAATGAGAAGAGCTTCAACTGCCTAACTGTGGATAGCGATACATCCACCAGTGACAGCGT
Source organism: uncultured Alphaproteobacteria bacterium (assembly GCA_913062525.1). Taxonomy (GTDB): domain Bacteria; phylum Pseudomonadota; class Alphaproteobacteria; order Sneathiellales; family Sneathiellaceae; genus Sneathiella. The sequence goes on from CAJXWA010000120.1 coordinate 1,125, forward strand.
GCTTCTTTTTGCAACTGGCGCTGCGGCAAATACTGCTCCGCAAAATGCTACTGATGCTGATTTGGCAGAATTTAGATCTGCCTTACTGGACGTTATGCAAGACCTTGCCAAGCAAGTGGCTCGCGACGGTGAAGGGGCAACCAAGTTTATTACCGTCTCGGTCACTGGCGCAGAAAGTGACAAGTCTGCAAAAACCATTGCCCTTGCCATCGCCAACTCACCGTTAGTTAAAACAGCGATTGCCGGTGAAGATGCCAACTGGGGCCGGGTTATCATGGCCGTCGGAAAATCTGGCGAAAAAGCCAGCAGGGACAAACTGCACCTAAAAATGTGCGGGATTGTAATTGGAGAAAACGGAGCGCGGTCACCATCGTATAAAGAAGAACAAGTTGCCTCACTTATGTTGAAGCCTGAAATCACCATCGACGTTGATGTTGGTATCGGGTCCGGCAAGGCTTATGCTTGGACCTGTGATTTAACTCATGGTTACATTGAAATAAATGCAGATTACCGAAGTTAAGGCAGGCTTATGACATCCCTACCAACCTTACTGGTCGTCGCAGTTGCGCTTGTCGATGATGATAACCGTGTCATGATCGCCCAGCGCCCTGAAGGCAAGTCCATGGCTGGTCTTTGGGAATTCCCGGGCGGCAAAGTTGAAGAGGGCGAAACACCGGAGCTTGCGTTAATTCGCGAACTCAAAGAAGAACTTGCCATTGATGTAACGGAGGCTTGCTTAGCCCCCTTTACATTTGCCAGCCATTCTTACGAAAAATTTCATCTTCTCATGCCACTGTACGTGTGTCGTCGCTGGTCGGGCACGCCTCGCCCAACCGAAGGGCAAACCCTTAAATGGGTTCGGGCGAACACTCTTAAAGATTATGACATGCCGCCGGCGGACATCCCGCTAGTCGCCATGCTACGAGACCTTCTCTAGTCTTTTGAGAGTATCTCTTTCAGGTTTGTTTGGCCGCTTCCAGGCTTCAAGGCGACCTGTTGGTTTTCATGTGGAGCCCAGCCACCTAAATAAATCACCTGAAAAGTTGCAGGGATCAAACCATCCTCGTCTGCATATTCTTCCTGATATATTTCTGCTGCCCGAAATAATATTTTTCGCCCCGTAAATGTCTTCTGACGATCTACCAGCGCATTTGCCTCTCCCATTCCGCGAAGTTCGTGCATCAAGGCAAAGGCGTTCTTGTATTTGAGGGTTAGAACGTCCACATCCCCAACTGGCAAGGCAAACCCAGCCCGCTGTAGCAATGCACCCGCATCCCGCACTTCCGTATAGGGCGAAACGCGCGGACTTACCCCGCCCTTCACCTCTATCTCGGCTTGCGTCAAACACCATTTTAACTCTGACAGTGTTTCAATGCCATACATGGCCCCTAAGAACAGGCCGTCGGGTTTTAACATACGGGCAATTTGAACCAGCGCCCCCGGTAGATCATTGGTCCAATGAAGCCCAAGCACATGCCCAACAAGGTCGAATGATTGCGGCGCGAATGGTAAAAACTCTTCGTCAGCGACCACTTTAGCGCCGGATCCAATTTCCCCCATCAATGCAGGGGATAGATCAGCAGATATCAAGCTGGAGATACTGCCTTGCTGCTTGATCAACTTACCAAAGCTACCACTATGGCAGCCCAAATCTAACGCCAGTTCAAATTTCCGGGAAACATCCAGAAGTCTCTCCGCCAAGCGATCGGAGACTTCATCAAAAAGGAAGCGGTTTTTGGGCCAATTGATATTTGCAGATCTGGCACGCCGGTCGCGTAATATACGTCGGTCAAAAAGAAAATTGTCCGATGATTTTTCAGGAAATTTGATCATGACATCTTATGACATGCCGTTCTTTAAGACTCAACGCAAAGATACTCTCCAAAAAAGCGTTTTAAATTGGTAGTTTTTCTCCTAAAATGAGATATGCCTGAACGCCATCGTTTAAAAAATTGGCTTACTGCAAGCTCTAAACTGTTGCTGGATACATTGTTTCCAGCACTTTGCCCGTGCTGTAATGAACCGGTGGACGAACCAGGCAGTCTTTGCGCCCCCTGCTGGGGACAGACAAATTTCATTAGCCCGCCCTATTGTTTTCAGTGCGGCTACCCGTTCGAATATGAAATTAGTGGTGATATGCTCTGCGGTACTTGCATCGCATCCCCCCCGCCCTTCTCCCGCGGTGTTTCAGTATTTCAATATGATGATGCCAGCCGTCATATGGTCCTTGCTTTCAAACATGCGGACCGGACAGATCGAGCGCCCGCATTCGCAAACTGGATGAGCCGGGCAGCTACCAATATTTTAGTGGACGACGTCATAATTGCCCCGGTCCCCCTTCATCCGAAACGACTGCGCAGCAGACGCTATAATCAATCTGCTCTCCTTGCCCAAAATATTGCCAAAATAAAAGGACATCGCGTTGCGCCGGATTTATTGACGCGAGGCCGTGACACAGCCAGCCAAGGCGGCAAAAGCCCAAAGGCACGTTTCCGAAATGTAAAAGGGGCCTTTTCAATAAACGCGAAATGGCAAAATTTGATAGACGGCGAACACGTTCTTTTGATCGATGATGTTTTCACAACAGGTGCTACACTTAGCGAGTGCGCGGCTTGTCTGTTACAAGAAGGCGCAACTCAAGTAGACATTCTGACACTTTGCCGGGTTGTCCGCCCTGCAACAATGTCTATATAAGACTATTCAATATTTAATACCCAAGTGAGTACCCATGAAAAATATCGAAATTTATACAACAATGTTCTGCCCATTTTGTACCCGCGCAAAATCGTTACTGAAAAGCAAAGGGGTTAAGTTTACTGAAATCGACGTAACTGTTGATGCAAAAGGCCGGCAGGAAATGATGAAGCGTTCAGAAGGCGCAACTTCTGTGCCGCAGGTTTTTATCCAAGGTGAGCATATCGGTGATTGTGATTTCATCCACAAGCTTGACGCTTCTGGCCAATTGGATCAAATTCTGAAAAGCGCTTAACTTCATTCTTCGAAAGCCATCATGACAAAATTTACTGCTGCCTGCATTCAAATGACTTCGGGGATTGATCCCGAAGATAACTTGAAAATTAGTTCCACATTAATTGAAGAGGCTATCTCAAAGGGTGCTGATTTCATATCAACCCCTGAGGTAACCAACATGATGGAGCCCCATAAAGCAGCAGCCCGGGAAAAAGCGGCCTTCGAAGACGATGATCTAACGTTGAAGGCTTTTCGAAAGTTGGCCCAAAAACATCAAAAATGGATCCAAGCAGGCTCACTCGTCATCAAAAAACCAGATGAGGATAGACTTGCAAACCGGTCGTTTCTGATCGCACCGGATGGAACGGTTGCTGCAAAGTACGACAAAATTCATATGTTTGATGTGGCGCTGGATAATGGCGAACAGCACAAAGAATCCAGCGCGTATGCACCGGGAACGAAAGCCGTTACCGCCGACACCCCATGGGGCAAACTTGGCCTAGCCATCTGCTACGATGTCCGTTTTGCCCATCTATTTCAAGATTTGGCACTGAAAGGCGGCGCGGAAATGTTCACTGTGCCTGCAGCATTCACCCACACCACAGGAATTGCTCATTGGCACACTTTGCTGCAAGCCCGCGCTATTGAAAATGGAGCCTATGTCATCGCGGCAGCGCAGTGTGGCTATCATTCTGAAAAACGCCGGACCTATGGCCATTCGCTCGTTATTGATCCGTGGGGGAACGTCCTTGCGGACGGCGGAGACGATCCATGTGTCATCACTGCTGAAATTGATATGGCTTCAGTTGCCAAACGGCGAAGCCAAGTCCCCAATTTGAAAAACATACGCCCCTATGAAATTCAAAATTCCTAAGGTTTACGAGCGACTATTGACTGACGTACGGCGGGCCCTGGGGTTTCTATCAGGCCTTCGTCAAATTCAAGACATGTGAGTTCTAAAAAGGCTGATTTCAACTCGCCTGGGTGCAGCAAGAAATCAGGGTTCTTCGGCCTCCCGTAGGCTTCATTTCCCAGACAGAAAGTGTCATATATAAGCACGCCCCCCGGGGTAAGGCTTTCTACGAGTTTGGAAAACAAGGGTCGCCACAAGTAATTAACAACAATAATGCCCTCAAACAATTCGCCTTCAAACGGCCAGGCTCCGTCTTCCAGATCCGTTTGCCGCAAGTTCACATCTGGTAAATCAGCCTCTTGCAGAGCGCTTATATCTCGATCAACGGCAGTAAGCTGGTAGCCTTTTTCCTGCAAAAAACAGGTATGGCGTCCGCTTCCACACGCTAAATCCAGTACTGAACCGCCCGCCGCTATGTGTGCATAATGCGTCTTAACCCATGGAGATGGCGCTTTTACTACTGTCATATCAGTCTTCTTGTTGTATATTTTAAGTAAGGCGTTTTTATATTTCGGACGCCCAAAAACTTGCGCTTTGACGCAAAGATCGTTATTTCTGGCAAGGCCCTACTGCGGGAAACGCAGCCTGAACAGTAACTATTGTGATGTATTGTTGAATGATCAAGTACAATTTGAAATGCGATAGCAGCCACATATTCGAGGCTTGGTTTAAAAATAGCGCCGCCTATGACACCCAAAAAGAGCGCAGCGTAATCTCTTGTGCCATTTGCGGCTCAAGCACTGTTGATAAAGCTCCTATGGCGCCCTCCCTTCCCAAAAAGGGAAATAGCGACACCGCTATTGCAAAAAAAAACCAGGAAGCCGAAGCAAAGCAAGTTGCCATTGCTATGACTGCTTTAAAAGAAATCCAGAAAACCGTTGAAGAAAACTGCGACTATGTTGGCAACCAGTTTGCCGAAGAAGCCCGGAAAATACATTACGGCGAAACAGACATTCGCGGTATTTACGGAGAAGCTACAGAAGAGGAACGCACCGAGCTTTCAGACGAAGGCGTAGAGATTGCGGCCCTGCCGTGGCTTCCAACTTCAGACGCATAAAAAAGCCCGGAATAAATTCCGGGCTTTCTAATTTTAATCAACCAATAAAGGCTATGTCTACTTAGTCTTCTTTTTTCTCAGCTTCTTTAGCTTCTTCTTTCGCTTCCTCAGTAGCAGCAGGCTTTGCTTCTTCTGGCGTAATGATATTCACAGTTGCTTTAGCTTTAAGTGCATCCAACAGAGCTGTAACCGCTTGATTGCCCATGTCGTCTTCGAGCTTCTTGCGCATGCCGTCAAAAGCGGGTGCTTGAGTAGCCCGGCGATCTTCAACTAAAATCACGTGCCAGCCAAATTGTGTTTTCACTGGCTCTTTGGAATAAGCGCCTTTTTCAAGGGCGAAAGCCACTTTTGAAAATTCAGCAACCATACGACCATCAACGAAATAGCCAAGATCTCCGCCAGCAGGTCCCGATGGACCTGTAGACAATTCTTTCGCCAATGTGGCAAAATCACCGCCAGCATCTAGCTTGCTGATGACGTCTTTGGCTTCATCTTCTTCTTTAAGCAGAATATGACGCGCTTTCACTTCATCTTCTGCTTTGAAATCCGCTGTAATTTTCGTGTATTCGGCTTTTAGAGCCTCCTCAGTAACAGCTTCTTCAATTTTTTTCTGAATGTAATATTCTTGCAAAAGCTGGCGCTTCACTTCGGCAACACGATCAGTATATTCAGCTTGAGCATTAAAGTTTTCAGTTTCCGCTGCACTATGAATAATGCGCGTATTGACCATCTGCTCGACCAATTGAGCCTTGATCATAGCAAGAGGTGCCTGACGATATTGCTCTGGAAGGCTTGCAAAAACTTTCAGAACATCAGATTCCCTGATTTCCTCACCGTTTACAGTCGCAACAAGTGCGTCATTTGGGTCTTGCGCGGCTGATGATTTTGCTTCTTCTGATTGTGTATTTTCTACAACAACTTCAGTAGGCTGATCAGATTTTCCGCCCATATCTGTGCCAACAAAATAACCAATGGCAGCAGACACCCCAGCAACCACAACTAAGGCGAAGAAATTCGCTAATTTCATAATGTTTATCCCAAATATCAATGTAGAATCAGAGAACAAGATAATACTGAAATTGTACGACCTTTTTCCCGGCAATGAAGGAAATATAGGTGTTTTCCTTTTTTTCACAAGGATTGTTGCAAAAACCCGTCACTAAAGAATAATTTGCTGTGAACTTGGGCTCAAAACTGCCTTGCAGGCTCCCATGGATTGACAGAACGGGACATCCCCCTTATCTGTCACCATATGTAATTTTTGGTTTTATATAGTTAGAGCCTCAATATCGTTAAATTGGTGCGTTCGTGCATCTCAACGAGTGACTGGAGTAAGGTCGAAAATGTTTGGTACATTAGCCAAGAAGTTTTTTGGATCATCAAATGATCGTGCGCTAAAATTAGTCCGTGCACAGGTCGACCAAATTAACGCACTGGAAGTAAATTACACTCCGTTATCTGACGATGAGTTAAAAGCAAAAACCGAAGAATTCCGGACCGAACTCGCGGCGGGAAAATCTCTCGATGATATCCTGCCCGACGCATTTGCATGTGTTCGGGAGGCCGCTAGTCGCGCCCTGGGGGAACGGCATTATGACGTGCAGCTCATGGGCGGCATTATCCTTCATCAAGGTCAAATCACCGAAATGAAGACCGGCGAAGGTAAAACACTGGTCTCAACGCTTGCCACTTATTTGAATGCTGTTGAAGGCAAAGGCGTTCACGTGGTTACGGTGAATGACTATCTGGCGCAGCGCGATAGTGAATGGATGGCACGGGTTTACAAAAAACTTGGACTGACTGTGGGCTGTATCGTTGCTGGCCTAGGAGAGGCTGAACGCCGCTCAGCTTACGCTTGCGACATCACCTACGGCACTAACAATGAGTTTGGCTTCGATTACTTGCGCGATAACATGAAGTTTGAAACTGCCGCTATGGTGCAGCGCGGGTTTAACTTTGCTGTTGTCGATGAAGTGGACAGTATCTTGATCGATGAAGCGCGAACACCGCTCATCATTTCAGGTCCTGCAGAAGACTCGTCGGAACTCTATCTTGCTGTAAACGAGATTATTCCAAAGCTTGTTCCGGAAGATTACGAATTGGACGAGAAAGCCAAATCAGTTAACTTCTCGGAAGACGGCACAGAAAAAATTGAAGGCATGCTTGCCGAAATCGGATTATTGAAAACCGATAACTTGTATGACGTAGAAAATGTTGCTGCGGTTCATCATTCTAATCAGGCTCTAAAAGCCCATACCCTGTTTGAAAAAGACAAAGATTATATCGTCAAAGATAACAAGGTTATCATTATTGACGAATTTACAGGCCGCATGATGGATGGTCGCAGATATTCTGACGGCCTGCACCAAGCGCTTGAAGCCAAAGAAAATGTGGAAATTCAGCCTGAGAACCAAACTCTAGCATCCATTACCTTCCAAAACTATTTCCGCCTCTATAAAAAGCTATCCGGTATGACCGGTACAGCCGCGACAGAGGCTGAAGAGTTTGGTGAAATTTATAGTTTGCCTGTTGTCGAAATTCCCACCAACGTTGACGTTAAACGCGAGGATGTTGATGATGAAATCTATCGGACAGCAGATGAAAAATACGCTGCAATTATCGAAACCATAACAGAGTGCCAGAAACGCGGACAACCGGTTTTGGTCGGCACTGTATCAATCGAAAAATCCGAAATGCTGGCTGAAATTCTGAAAAAGAACAAAGTGCCGCATAGCGTTCTAAATGCCCGTTATCATGAACAAGAAGCAGAAATCATCAGCCAGGCGGGCCGCCTTGGCGCCGTGACGATTGCCACAAACATGGCTGGTCGAGGCACAGACATTAAGCTTGGCGGCAATGTTGATATGATCATCGAAGAACGGACCAAAGGCATTACCGATACTGACGAGATTGCGGCCATCACTGCTGAAATCGAAGCCGATACAAGCAAACAAAAAGTAGAGATTTTGGAATTGGGCGGATTATTTGTAATCGGCACAGAACGCCATGAGTCTCGCCGTATTGATAATCAGCTGCGAGGCCGTGCAGGACGTCAAGGTGATCCGGGAACGAGCCGCTTTTACCTGTCACTTCAAGATGACTTAATGCGGATTTTCGGTTCTGAACGTATGGACGGCATGCTTCGCAAACTCGGCCTTGAAGATGGTGAAGCCATTATCCATCCGTGGATCAACAAGGCGCTGGAAAAAGCCCAACAAAAAGTTGAAGCCCGGAACTATGATATTCGGAAAAACTTGTTGAAATTTGACGATGTTATGAATGACCAACGTAAGGTCATCTACGAACAGCGTATCGATTTGATGAAAGAAGACGATGTATCAGAAACCATTAAGGGCATGCGTGAAGACGTGGTCCATCAAATGGTTAGCCGTCACATTCCAGAAAAGGCCTACCCAGAACAATGGGATGTTACAGGTCTTGCCGAAGAAGCCAACGAAATTTTGGCGCTCGACCTTCCCATTGCTGAATGGGCGGCAGAAGAAGGCATTGCAGACGAGGAAATCCTTGAACGCATTGAGGATCACGTCAACCGGAAGATGGCCGAGAAAGCTGTCCGTTACGGCCCTGATGTGATGCGTATGGTGGAAAAAAGCCTCCTGCTGCAAATTCTAGATCAGATCTGGAAAGAGCATCTGCTACAGCTTGATCATTTAAGACAGGCTGTGTCATTGCGTGCCTATGCCCAAAAAGATCCGCTAAACGAGTATAAAACTGAAGCGTTCAACATGTTTCAAGCCATGCTGGATGAGTTACATATCAAGGTAACAACCTACTTGTCTCATGTGGAACTTCAAGATTCTGAAGCGGCGCCTGAACGCCGAGAGCCTCAAGACAGCGGCTTCGAGGCTATTCATATCAATCCGGTAACGGGCGAAAACGAAATGGATCCTTCAGCAGCGTTTGATGCAGAAGACCCTGCCACTTGGGGGAAAGTAAGGCGCAATGATGTTTGCCCATGCGGCTCCGGCCTCAAATACAAACATTGTCACGGTAAAGTCTAGGCACGCTCACTTCGTATCTGAGGTTAAACATGTTAGCTCGATTAAAAAAACTCTTAAGCGACCCCTCTGCGGAGCCAGTTAAGGCTGACAGTGACGAGAAGAAAATAGCGACGGCTGCTTTACTAATTGAAGCGGCATTGTCTGACGAGACCTACTGTGATGACGAACGCGCAATGGTGTCTGCTGTTCTTAAGCGTCATTTTGATTTAACCGATGAAGAAGTAACGGCTGTTGTTACTGAAGCTGAAGTCGCACATGGAAAAGCTGATCAAATTTTGCATTTTACGCGCGCTGTCAAAGAGACAGTGGAGATTGATGACCGTGTCCAAATTATTGAAATGCTGTGGGAAATCGCTTATGCGGATGGTGTCATAAGCGACTATGAAGCTAATCTTGTTCGCCGAATTTGCGGTCTCATTTATGTGGATGACAAAGACAGCGGCGGCGCCAAAAAACGCGTAATGACCAAGCTTAAAATAGCGCAATAAATTCTATTTTTTTATAAACATTCTAAGAAAGAGGTTGTCACAGCTATTTATTGGCGATAATCCCTTATAACAAATGCAAGTTAATACCCGAAGAGCTGGAGAAAAATATGACCTACGTCGTTACCGAAAATTGCATCAAATGCAAGTTCATGGACTGCGTGGAAGTCTGCCCCGTAGATTGC